>JAJSAJ010001114.1 GCA_024274855.1 Planctomycetota bacterium
GCGCGGGAGCTTCGCCCTCCCGCGTCAAGCAGGCACATGCCACGCGTTCGTGTCGTGCGCTCCGTTTCTTAGACACTCAGAGCGGCAGAGCGGTTCGCACACTTTCAGGTTTGAGGCTCCCGCGAAAAAAAAAACTCAAACTTACCTGTATTCACGGAACTACGCAGGGTCCCTGGAGTCGCTATACGTCCCAGCGTTCGCTGTCGTCTGGCTCGCTAGATGAGCCGGGGCAGTGGTTGCAATCCGGTCGAGCAGCAGGAAAACAGGTTCCGGCTGCAGTTTCAAACCTCTTGTAGCGTTCTGGATTACGCTATGTCCCGCTCGGCAAGCGGGACCTACCTGGACCACGTTACGATCAAGGCCTGAGCCGGCATGTGCAGAGTGATTGCCGCGCTTATATCGCACTAGTCTCAACGGCGTAGATGTACCCCCGCGTTTCAATGCCCCTTCTTTCGGTGGGGTTCCGCTTGGATCTCTGGTTGCACGATGCGGCAGGTCCGATCGATTGATCGCGTCAGTTCGAACATCACCCAACACCCAAACACACCCCTGTTTTTTAAAAAACCAACTGGACACTTTGGTGAATGAGAAAAGATGGCATGCTTAAGATTTAGGCACCGAGTGGCGTGCCTATTAAGTAGGCATGCATGCCTCAGTGTGTCGCATTGAGAGTGCAAGCACTTAAGTGCTTGCACTATAAGGGGATCGGGGTTGCTCTTGACTTGGTTCACACGATTGGTTGTATGTGCGGCCGAGTGTGCCCACTCGATTAGAACGGGAATCACCCAATACCGTCGGGAAGGAACCGAGCAACATGGAGACGATTCAAAATTCGACTTTCGAGGATTTAACATTTGAGCAACGCAGCGGTCGCGCCCTTGAGGTTGCAATGCGCCTGTATGGACAAGGCCCGAGCTGGCTGGTTTTCTTCCGTGAAATCCTTGGCGTCGGAGGTGCCGTCAATCAGCTGTTTAGGAGGGATGGCGAGTTAAGGGAGTTTGAACTGACTGCGGAATATCGTGAGATCCAGCAGATGCTGGGGCAACTGAGACAGCATGGTGGGCGGCGGAACACGCCCGTCGAACCGACTCGGGTCATTACCGTACGGCTGCCCAAAAGCGTTCATGAGGCGATCCAGGCGGAAGCAACGGCGCGCAACACGAGTATGAACCGGTTGTGCATTAGCAAGCTGTTGCAGGTTCTCGAACATGAGTTTCAACAGACAGAAGAATCGCCGTCGGATGATACGGTGGTCGATGAAGTGCCAGACGCGACGTAGTGATTGTGCTACATGAGGGGTGCGAGAACTGAGCCGGGAGGTGGAAAAAGGGCTTGAAGTGGGCCTGTAAGCCGGGTTCTGTCGCCCCGGGCTGCTTGGCAGCCTGGGGCGGATGGCCATTTCTCTAGGGCGGCGATTGCTCGACGCCTCAAGCGACCTACCCGGGAGTCGATAGCGGGCCGAGCCGACTCGCGCCGGCATCGGCATGCCGGCTGCTCCCTGTTTGGTCTTGCTCCGAGTGGGGTTTACCTAGCCGGCCGAGTCTCCTCGGCCGCTGGTGAGCTCTTACCTCACCGTTTCACCCTTACCGCGCCTGCGTCAAACGCCTGCGAGGCGGTTTGCTTTCTGTTGCACTTGCCCGGGTCTTGCGACCGGTCGGCGTTACCGACCACTCTGCCCTGCGGGGCCCGGACTTTCCTCTCGCCGTTTCCCTTGGAAGGGAATCGACCAGCGGCCATCCGGCCCACTTCAAGCTCCCTGGAAGCCATTGTAGCATTCGAGTTTGGTGGTGGCGATGCGGCTGGCCGTCTTTAGCCTTGGACTCGATGCCGATCACTGAGCCGTCCATTGGATGTAGGACGCGTAGTAACCGGTGCTGCGCGTCCATTGGCGGCGGGGGTGTGCACCAAACCATCCGTAGGCGTATGTCTGGGTGGTAACCGCTTTTCCGCGGCCTGGATAGTATCGGTGTCCCGCGCGTCCCCTGTGCCCTTCGCGCGTTTGAGCCGGGGCACGCAGAATCAAATAGGATGGGCTGCCAGCTTGTGAGAAAGCAATCGGCCCGCCGAACCATGCCAGCAGGAGGCAGGCCAGAAGAGTGCGTGCCCGTTTCTTCATGGGTCGTTTTCCTGATCGCTGGAAGTTTGTCAAGAACTTGGCAATTTTGTAACTGTTTAGCCGTCTGCAGTTGGATTTGCATTTCGCTGCTGTTTTTTCGGCTGATCGACCCCAACGGCCTTGTGCCGTTGGTGAGCGAGTCTATTGAGCTAAGGCCGGCATGTCATGCCGACGGCCGCTCCCTCCCC
>JAJSAJ010001115.1 GCA_024274855.1 Planctomycetota bacterium
GAATAAGCCCAATTTTTTGGGTCTTCCGGGAAACTAGTGGGTAGTTTCATGGATGGTGGCAACTCGGCGGCGGCACGAGGAACCTCCGCTCGGGCTCGACGAAAGGGCCGCCCCTACCACCATCACCTTCGCATCGCCCCCGGAAACGCTGGGCGAGGGCCGATGCGAAGGCGGAAGGGGCTCACGGAACCCACTATTCAGTTGGTTCGGTGCCTCCTGAGAGTAGAAAACAATTCGACATCGAGATTGCACAACCCTCAAGACACGCAAAAACGCCTAGAAACAAGGACCAAACGCTCCGCGACCGTAAATCCAACCCACTCATTCTCCGGAAGAGGCTGAAAAATGGACGAAGGATCCATCTTCGCCGCTGCTTTGGAGAAGGCGCCCGCCTACGACGAGATCCGCCGCATTATCCGTGAAGAGGATCCGCCCAAACCCAGCCGGCGGTTGAGCACACTTGGCGACACGTTGTCCAAGGTGTCGGCCAATCGCAAGACGGAACCGGCCAGACTGCCATCGATCGTGGCGGGTGATCTCGACTGGATTGTGATGAAATCGCTGGAAAAGGAACGGACCCGCCGATATGAAACGGCCACCGGTTTCGCCGCCGACATCCGACGTTACCAGAGTAACGAACCGATTGAGGCACGCCCGCCCTCGGCCACCTATCGATTCCAGAAATTCGCCCGGCGAAATAGAACGGTCTTCGTCACCGGCACTATTGTTGCGATCGCTTTGCTCTTGGGAACCGTCGCCACGACTTGGCAGGCCGTCCGCGCCATTGTTCAAGAGAGACTGGCCACGGAGTGTTGGCGTTCGATCGTTTGGCCAGCCGATAATGACCGAGTTGTCTATTGAGGTTCCAATCGGTCATCCATTGTCATTCGCCAACTGTCGACCAATGCGACAATACCCGTTTTGCTCGACTCGCGGGTCCGCGGCGTTTTCGCCTCGCCAACCACGGAATTGCTTGCCTTGACATTGCAAGACAATCCTTCCGTGCAGCTTCGCGATACGAGCACCGGATCGCTTATTGATACCCTCCCTCTGACGGGCGTCCCTTACATTTGTGCGTTTTCGCACGACGGCCAGCACCTCGTCGTTGCAGACTACACGTCACCAGCCGTTTCTGTCTGGGATATTCAGACCAAACAGGAAACGCTTCTGCCGGATAGGCACAAGGCCCCAGTCCTCGCCATCGCGTTTTCGCCCGATGGAAAACTCCTGGCTACCGGTGGGTACGATCAGGTCATAGGAATCTGGGACGCGAGGACTTATCAGCATCTCAAAGACCTTCGCGGTCATGGCGGTGCTATTTTCAGCTTGGCCTTTTCCCCGGCGAGCGACAAGATTGTCTCCTCTTCTCGGGACAACACCGCGCGCGTCTGGGATACGTCGGATTATCATCTTTTACACGTCCTGCGTGGTCACTCACAGGCTGTAGACGCGGCCTTTTTCTGTGATGAGGGAACGACGGTCGTTTCGTGCGGCGATTTGACTGTCCGGTTTTGGGACTTGGGTCAGGTCGAGTCCATTCGAACAATTCGTCGTGAACAGCGGGTACGTGACGTCGTTTTTCTGGACGATCATCGATTTGTCTACTACGAGTACAATCAATCCGATGTCGGCCTTGTTGACATCGACACAATGCAGCAAACGCGCTTTTGTGAATCGGGCGATCGTGTTTATGCCATCGTTGCTTGCCCGAGCAATCGGATTGCAGTTGGACGAGCCGATGGGAAGATTGAATTGTGGGACACGGATTCCAGAAAGCTCGTGTGCATCATTGAGTCCAAGAACAAGGGCCAAGTGTATGAACTTCAATGTGATTACTCCAGGGGGCTCCTGGCGGCGGCGATGGGAGGCGGTTTCTGTGTTTGGAGACTCGGCGATGACGGTGAGGAATTGCTCGTTTCGCGCCCCGGTTATTCAACGCAATCGATTTGCTTTCCTGGTGATGGGCTTCTTGTCTGGGGCAATGAGGACGGTGAGCTTGGATTCTGCAATTATCAGACAGACAAGATCTTGCCGAGTATTCCCAACGCACACCGAGAGAGTATCACTCGGATAGACTACTTACCGACCAAACACCTAGTTGTTTCCTGCAGCTTGGACGGGCGCGTTCGGCTCTGGGATTCGCGCACGTTCGCGCCGCTTGGTGAAATCGAGAACACGCTGGGCAGGCAGTGGTGGACCAGCTTTTCGCCGGACGGCAGGACGTTGCTAACAACTGGTGACGACTCCTACGTCACGGTCTGGGATCTTGCCACGCGCACGCAACGATTCCAGTCTCCGAAACTGGCCGGTGCCGGGAAATGTCTGGCCATTTCGCCGTCCGGCAAGTGGCTCGTGGCCAGCACACTGAATGGTGAAATCAGGATCTGGGACATCGGCCCAAGCCAACAACGACATTGATGGACCCGGAGGTCCCATGCATGGACACATTCAGCCCTGATCGACGCGACACGATCAGTCAGAAGCGGGAACGAATCCGTCCTCCAAACGCAGTATCAAGTTCGCACAGGATTCGCGGAACTCTGTCTTCTCCTAACGCGGCAGGGCCGCAGCCAGGGTGGCTCGATCACGCCGTGGCGAGCAATGCGGCTGCTACCCTTCAAACACATCCCCAAAGATGCACGCACGGTGCGCGCATGTTACGGTGTAAGTTGGCTAAGGCATCGTCCTTCGTCTGGCCGCCACTGCAGAATCCCGCGGGTAAATCAGGTTCCTGCCGGATATTTCAAACGACTGCGGCAGAACTCATTTCGAAAACCATCTCAATATTGTTGTTCCCTGTTTGAGCGAGGGCATATCCGTCACCGTGACAGCCACGCTCGATTGAAACAAGCGATCACGATCTTCTCGTTGTATCGCTTGTCTCCACGCTCATACAGACAGAGCAACGTGCCGTCCTTCATCGCGGCAAGATCCGAATAGCCCGACGGGCCTTCGTCCAAGAGTCCTGAGTGTTGCCACGATCGCGCGCCATCAAGACTTAGCCTTATGGTCATGTTTCGGCGGCTGGAGCCGGCGGGATTGGAGAAGAGGACCTCCTGGGCCGACAGCCCGTGAACGTCTTTCACAACCGCGTCCGCACGCAATCCCACCCGCCAGGCTTTCGGGATCATGTCGTGAGCTAGAATGTCGGCCAACACATGAGCGTCGATTTTGTCTGTCTTCCGAGTGCTCTCGGCAATGATCCGCGGCTTTCCCGAATGCGCGATCACGCCCCGATCGGCGTACTCCTCAGCCAAAGCTGCAAACCAGTCATAGCCGATCGTAGCTTCGACGGTTACTTCAAGAGAGCCCAAACTCTCGAAAAACCGCTCTATCTTGGCCGCGTCACGACACAACATCTGTTTCTGCTGCACAACCCGAGTTTTCCGCTTATCTATCACGACCACACAAAAACTGATACTCTTCTTGTGGAGGTCCGCACCGACGTATTTCATGGCGAGAGTTCCTTTTGTGGAGATGGTGGAGTTTTTTTGACTACCAATGTCTACCACGCTTTTAAGGACCGCCAAATCTCGGTGCGGCCTCTCTCTCCATGTTTTCACCCTACTTGAGAGAAAGCATCACCACATGACAAACACCTGCCGCAAAGTCCTTATCGTGCTGTTCAATGTGCTGTTCTCCGTCGTACTCCCGGCAATGGCTGCCGAGACATATGGCCCGAACGCCCTGCCCCCGTTCGTGCACCCGCCGGTCATCAGTCCGATCCCCGACGGGATCAAGCTCGATACGCCGAAAGAGCTGGGCAACCGGACGCTTGCTCGATGGGGACTGGTCGACGTCACCGCCGCGCCGTTCCATGCCGATCCGACTGGCAAACGCGACTCGACACGGGCGCTCCAGAAAGCGATCGATTTCTCAAGAGACGCGCAGATGGTCTGTTTCTTTCCTCGCGGCGAATATATGGTCAGCGACACGCTCGTGCTACGGCATGGCATCCACATGCGCTCCCATCGCGCCACGTTCATGAACAACTTGAACATGCCCTGCGTGCTCGTCGGCTCGCGTCAAGGCGAGGGATCGCCGGATTACGCGCGGCCGAGGATCGTGTTGCGAGATCATTCGGCCGGCTTCGGCGACTCGGAGAAGACAAAGGCCGTCATCGAGCACTGGCAGTATCAAGTCAAGCGGTTCACGGTCGACACGAGCAAGGGCCGGGGCGGCGGCGCGTCGCTGATGAACACGATGTTCGTGAATCTCGATATCGTGATCGGCCGCGGCAACTCGGGCGCGACCGGCCTGCACATCCGGTCGTGCGAGGGCTCGGCGGTACAAGACGTAACGATCGACGCGACCCACGGGCATACGGGCATCGAAGGCGCCACGGGCAACGGGGGCAGTTGGGCCAACGTGACGGTCATCGGCGGACGCATTGGCCTGGACATGCGCGGCTGGACGCCGCCCACGCCGACCATGGAAGGCATCACGCTCGTCAACCAAAGCCAGGTGGCCATCATCAGTGCGTGCCGTGGGCCGCTGACCGCCGTCGGGCTGAAAATCGTGTCCCGTATCCCTGGTCCGGTCATTGTGGGCCAACAGCGTTGGGGGTCTTTCGACGCGGGCATGAGCCTGATCGACAGTCAGATCGAATTCGAACGGGAGGCACTCGGCGCCCGCAAAGCGACGGCGATCTCGTCCCAGCGAAGCGTCTACCTGAACAATGTCTTTGTGCGCGGCGCGGATATCGTGGTGGCCGATGCGTTGCCGGGTCGTTCGCGAGGTTGGATTCATGTCAAGGAGTTTGCTCTCGGCAAAGTGAAAACGCCCGCGAAGGGGCTCGACCTTTCCGCACCGATCTACATCGACGGGAAAAAAGTGCGCGGACCGTATCGCGAGGTCGAAATGGACGTGGCGCCTCCGGCCGACCTTCAGTCCAGACATCTGTGGTCCCGAAACTTCCCGTCGTGGGAATCGGACAAGGTCGCGAATGTCAAGGCGCCGCCCTACAACGCGAAGGGGGACAGTTTCGCCGATGATACTCAGACGCTGCAACGCGCGATCGACGAGAACGAAATCGTGTTCTTGCCCAAGGGATACTACCGTATCACGAGGACACTCAAGCTGAAGCCGAACACGAAACTGCTCGGCGTCGCACAGCATCTGTCGGTCATCATGGCTCGCGATCCGGAAGGTTGGTTCGGCGACTCGGCTCACCCCAAGCCATTGGTCGAGACGGCCGACGGCAGGGACGCCGACACGGTCATTGCTTTTGTGGGCCTGCGATTCCCGTTGGAAGTCAAGAACACGTTCAAAGGCGCGACGTTGCCCGTGTACGCGCTCAAATGGAGTTGCGGGAGGAGCTCGATCTTTCGCTCCAGCGGCATAGCCCCGCTGCGCGTGTTTGGTTTCAAACGCAGCAAGCTGCACAAGCAAGTGCCGATGGCCCACGCTTCGGTTTTGCTGACCGGCAATGGCGGCGGCAAGTGGTACAACTATCACGTGGGGCAGTTCTTCATGCCCACGACGCGCGACCAGCGGGCGATCCTGATGGATGGCCTGTCCGAGCCGCTCGGTTTTTACAACTTCGAGCCGCAGGGTGGCAACGGAACGTCCGTGGCCGAGATCGTGAATTCAAAGAACATTTCGATCTACGGCTGCAAGACGGAATGTGACACCACGTTCTTGCACGTGACGGACTGCGACAATATCCGCATCTTCGGGCATGGCGGCATCGGTAACCCCTCGGCCGGTGGATCGCTCTATGTGTTCGAGCGAACGACGAACTTCTTGATCGCCAACATCGCGGACCAGGCCCAGCTTGGCCCGGACAAGCCCTACTACGGCGGTCACAGCATCCACAGGAACATCAAGACCTACTATCCGCTGCTGGACCGACAAGCTCCTGACAGACAGGTCCGGATCCCAGCCTTGCAGCGGCCCGTGCTCTACCGTGTGGGAGCGCCACGTGAGCCCGGGGCATGTCGGTGAGCCGTGGGTTGGCGGGGGCAGTAGGGAGCGAGACATCTCCTAACCCTAACTTGAATGGCCAAAAACTCTCTTCGCCGTTGCCCTGATTGAACTTAGCCCTGATTCGAAATGCAGAAACCGTTACACGAAAAAGAAACTGGTGTTTGTGCAAGTCGTTGAATTACATACAGTTGCGGGTGATCTCTGCGCCGCCCCTGCGCGTTGTTCCAGAAAGCTCGCATTTTGAAATGAGTGCAAAGCCTTTCGC
>JAJSAJ010000146.1 GCA_024274855.1 Planctomycetota bacterium
ACTGTCGCACTCTTCCGCGTACAGACCCCCGTGGGCTTGTCCCATGGGTGAATCAGTCTCGCAGCTAAGGACTGTCGCACTCTTCCGCGTACAGACCCCCGTGGGCTTGTCCCATGGGTGAATCAGTCTCGCAGCTAAGGCTGTCACACTCTTCCGCGTACAGACCCCCGTGGGCTTGTCCCATGGGTGAATCAGTCTCGCGGCTAAATCGATATCAAATCAGCAGATCGAGGGTTATCGCGATCAGCAGTCCGATACTGATAATCGCGTTCATGTTAAAAAATGCAATGTTCACGCGCGACAGATCGTCCGGCCGCACGATAGTATGTTCGTATGCCAACAGCAGGCCCGCGCCAAACAGGCTGCTCGCGTAAATCCACCCAAGCCGCAAAGGCGGCCCGCCAAAATAGTGCACCATGGGCAAGCATGCCAGCACCCCGATCATCGCCAGATGGCACAATGCGGCCAACCTCAGCGCTCCGGCAACCCCCAAACGGGCCGGCAGGCTGTGAAGACGCGCGTTCGTGTCAAAGGCGACATCCTGACAGGCATAGATCATGTCAAATCCGGCGACCCACAACAACACGGCAATCCCCAGCACGCCCGCAGGCCACAGATCGCCCGCATCTTGCAAAACAACCTGGCCTCGCAGAGCAATCCAAGTCGATATCGGGGCCAGCATCAGGGCAAATCCAAGCCAGAAATGAGCCAACGCCGTAAATCGCTTTGTATAACTATACGCCATAAGAAACGCCAAAACCGGCAGTGAAAGCCATAGCGGCAATTGGTTGGGTAAAAAAAACAGCGTACCGGCAACAAAGCCGATCGACGCGAGGACCGTGAACCAAATCACACTCGCCAAAGAAACCGTCCCTGCCGGTAAGTGGCGCTGACGTGTCCGCGGATTCTCGCGATCCAGATCCCGATCGACCAATCGATTAAAGGCCATCGCCGCGCTACGGGCACACACCATACAGACCAGGATCCCGAGCAGCCTCCGCCAATGGAAGGAAACGGTATCACCCTGCCGCGTCGGAACGGTCCAAACCATACCAGCAGCCATCAGGGCAAAGGGCAGTGCAAACACGGTGTGACTGAACCGGATCATTTCCAGGATCCGGCGAAACCGCTACCAACCTGTTGCCCGAGTATTCATGGGTTTGCACTGTCGTCGAGATTAGAGCTAGCCCCCCAACGTTTGGCCAAGCGGTGGGGGACATCCAATTGGTCCAGAATCCGAGCCACGACGAAATCGACCAGATCGTCCACCGTGTCAACGCCGTGGTACCAGCCCGGCATCGCCGGCAAGACCACCGCCCCCGCCTCGCAGACGCGTTTCATATTGTCCAGCTGGATGAGCGAAAGGGGCGTTTCGCGCGGAACCACGACCAGTCGGCGTTGCTCCTTGAGGTGGACATCGGCGGCCCGTTGAATCAAGTTCCCACCAGTTCCGTGTGCGACGGCACTCAACGTACCACTGGAACACGGACAGATGACCATACCGGCAGTTCGAAATGAACCACTTGCGGGCGCGGCCAGAAGGTCCTGGTAATGATAGTAGCGAATCCGCCGCAGAAGATCCGCGGCCACATTCAATTGCAACGCGAGCGGTTCAAAACTGTCCAGCTTCACGTCGATACCCAACTCGTGCCGCAGTACGGTCGCGGCGGACGGACTGATCAGCAGATACACATCCCGTTCCGACTCGATCAGCATCTGCAGCAAGCGTTTTCCATACACAGCACCACTGGCACCGGTCATTGCAACCACAAAAGGCTTCATCCGCAAGCATCCTCAGACGGTTTCACACCAACATACAGAGTCGCCACACCAAATGTCAGCGGCCAGAACCGGACATTTCGCAAGCCGGCCGCCCGCATCCGCTCGGCCAACACCTCGCCTTCAGGGAATTCACGGACACTTTCAGGCAGGTACTGGTAGGCAGACTGGCGGTTTCGCGCAAGCCACTGGCCCAAGCGAGGCAGGACATGCCGAAAATACCACTCGTACGCAGCACGCATCGGCTGGCGCCGTGGCATCGAAAACTCCAATACGGCCACACGTCCCTCGGGCCGACAGACCCGCGTCATTTCCCGAATTCCGCGATCGGTATCGGCCACATTCCGCAGCCCGAACGCAACAGAAACAACCTGGAACGTATTGGACGAGAACGGAAGCGTCTGAGCATCCGCTTCAATGAATACCAAATGCTGATCGATGCCTGCCCGCCGTTTCTTCTGGCCGCCGATCTCCAACATTTCCCGACAGAAATCGGCGGCAACAATCGGCGTCTTCCCCTGCATGTGCTTCCAGAAAGCGAATGCCAGGTCACCCGTTCCGGTGCAAACGTCCAAGATCGGATCCGTTCCTTGTGGACAGGCTTTGCGCACTGTAAAGCGCCGCCAATAGCGATCCGCGTTCATCGAAAGCAGATGATTCATGCGGTCATATTTCGGCGCGATCGCCCCGAACATCTGCCGAATACGCTGTCCCGACTTGTCAACCGTCATCAATCTGCACCACCACAAATAGTCTGCTTGGGAACGGATC
>JAJSAJ010001116.1 GCA_024274855.1 Planctomycetota bacterium
CGGCCGTCCAAGAAAACCAAGACGTTTACGCACGAAACCAACACGGCAATTATCTCAAAGCAGGCTTCGCCCGCAACCCGATGGGGATACCAGGGGCGCAACCGTTCACGGCGAGAGTGCGCGGAGGGGAAGTTATCATTTGTCATTTGTCATTTGTCAGTGGGGAAAGTATGCTCCCGCTGCGCTGCCTCTCTCGATGATAAATGAGTAATGTCAATTGACTAATGATAAATCGGGCGTGTGGGAAAAAACTCAGGTGCTAACGCGGTGGCAGACGAAAATCCCGTGAACGACTACTACACAACAGCGAATACGGGGAACGCTAATCGGAGATAGTAGCGATAGGTTCAACTTCCGGCTCCTGCTCGAAACTGTTGTCCAATTGCGTTTGTTGGAGTCGGACGAGCAAGACCAGCGAGGCCGGTCGTTCCCCCGGCTCCGCGGCAAAAAACTGTCGTCCCAGCCCCTTCGGCTCGGTCGTCCCAGTCAGAACGAGCGATTGACCAGGCGTCAACACAACCTCGATCTTCAGCGAGTCATACGTCTTCGTGGACCGGCTCGTGTTGTCGACGGCCCAAACACCCCGTTGTACGGCATATCTCGACCGCGGCTGGCCGTATTCAATGACCGGCGTAAACTCGAGTTTGACGTTGCCGTTTCCCTGGGGATGCGATTTGACCATGAAGTGAAGTTGAGCCTGTTCGAGCGAACGCCCGGAGATTTTTCCGTCTTCATCTCGCGTCAAAGCGGCCAGCTTGGCAACCGGCTTGCTACGAATCAGAATCTTTCCCGGATCTCCCGCACGACTATACAGACGTTGGCTGTGCACCTCGATTTCCCGGCCTGGCCGAACAACACTCGGGACACCGATCTGGGCACCCTGGGGTTCTCGATCAAGTATTTGCTGTATCGCGTCCGGCAGAACAATGCCAACAATCCCGCCTCGGATGCCGTTAGCTTCCAGTCGGCGCCGCAGCTGATTATCGAGTGCCTGTTCATCCACCTCGGGCCAGAATCGGTCTGCAAACCCTTTCTGTTGCGGGCCGATTCTCACGAACCCCACGTCCAGCACGACGCTGTCGGGGGCCAGTTTCGGCAACGGAAGCCCGGGCAATTCACCCGTCGGGGCACTCGACCATTTGGCGCAGCCCAATGTCGCGACCAGAACAATCAGCCAGCTTAAATGCCCGTTTCGCATGGTTTGATGAACGTCCATGTTCGTCTTGGTCCGGCGCACACCTCCGGCGTGCTTGTCTGGAAAGAAGCTGGAAGGTAGCGTGCCTCCGTTTCCCGGTCAAGGGACGTTTTACATCAAAAAAGCCTGAAATCACGTCAAAACCGCAGGCAACTGCGGCACAAAACACGCTCGCAGAGTGCGCCCAGGCGGCCTTGATCGTAAGATGGTCCATGTAGGTCCCGCTTGCCGAGCGGGACATGGCGTAATCCAGGACGCTACAAGGGGTTTGGAACTGCAGCCGGAACCTGTTTGCCTGCTGCTGGACCGGATTGCGATCACTGCCCGTCCAGGCCACAATCCGGGTTTCCAAGGGAGCAGGCCGGCCGCCGATGGGCTGAAATCTTGACGATTACTTTGTAGCATATACCCAAGGCGATATCCGAGGTGCTGAAGGTATCTTGGCGCCGACCCAACCGCCAGAAGGATACGCATGCCATGCAGAGATCACCAATCCAAATCGGCCTCGCGCTTCTCGTGTTGCAATTCACGAGCCCGCTCCGGGCAGACGAGCCGCCACCTTCTTATCAGCAATTGCGTCAGGCGTTTGTCGCCCCGGACCATGCTCGCTGGGGTGAAGTTCCCCTATGGTGGTGGGAAGGAGATCGTATGGCAGAAGATCGCATGACTTGGCAGCTCGAAACGCTCGCCGCCAAGGGAGTCAAAGC
>JAJSAJ010001117.1 GCA_024274855.1 Planctomycetota bacterium
AGTTCATCGCCGACAATGAAGCCAAAGGCTTGCCTGCGAGACAGTTCGTCCAGGAAATGCGGGCTCTCACCGCCAAGTACGCGAACTGGTCTCCCGAGCAGATCATGCAGGAGGTCACCGAGCATCCGGTTCAAGGGATCATTGACTTTTAGTGCCTCGTCGACTTTTAGTGCCTCGTCCGGAACCCGGTGCGCCCAGGGCACGTTCAGCGCCGAGGCCATCCCTCCGGGCTTGGCGAGCCCGACCCACGCAAGACGGGGTGCACGGTGCATGGACACTGCGGCACGGGGGCGGGCGGTAGGCTCACCTCCCGCCCCCGGGGGGGCACCGCAGGAATCCTCCCCGGTGTCCTCCCTGCCCCGGGTCCACCGCAGGCCGCGTATCTCGTGTCCGATTCCGGGCAAGCCGTCCGGGGGTCGGCCCGGGGCAGGTGCACCAGGGTGTGGATCATGCCTCCGAGTGGGCGGCAAAGGTGAGGAGGGCGCGCTCCCGGTGGGGACCCACTAGCAAGCCGGACGCTGTAGGCGTTGTGCAGGAGCCCGTGGAGAAAGGCTCTGGTGGCTAGCGCGGCCCGACACCGGCGGCGCAGCTCGAGCCGGAGGGGCCCATGCGCCGCCGCCCGGGTTCACGGGACTTTCGACCCGCGACTGAAGGCTTTATTGGGAGTGAGCTGTGAAAACGCTGCAGCGCGTTGCATCATACCTCGAATGGGTGGCTCTTCAGTTTCATAACCTTGGAACATTAGTAATACTCCCTGCCATGGTGCTGCTTGTCACCACTGATGTGGTACTGCGCTACTTCTTTAATGCACCGCTTATCTGGGGCCAGGAGGTTAACAGTCTGCTGCTCTTCATGTTTATGTTCCTGGTCTTCGCTTATACGTGGAGCGTAAAGGGCCACATCAGCATGGACATCTTTTACTATCGATTTGGCCGAAAGCTGCGGGCGGCCGCAGATGCCGTTTCGGCCCTAGCGGGGATGCTGTTCGTGGGGCTGATGGGGCTCCAGGGGTTCAGGGACATCCCGTACATGTTGGCAACCCACGAATCAAGCGACGAGCTGAGAATCGTCTTTTGGCCCTTCAAGCTCTTGATGGCCGTCTGCTGCTCTCTTCTGTTTGTGCAACTGCTCACTTACCTGGCCCTTTCGTGCGGAAGGATTGTGGGGTTGGAAGGCAAAAAATGGAACTAGCAGCCACAGCCGTAGGAATCGGCGGCATATTCTTCATGTTCTTTCTTCTACTCATTGGAGTGCCCGTAGCGTTCGCGTTGGGCACGGTTGCAGTTGTCGGCTTGTTCTTGGTGTCCGGAGTCACTGTAACGCTGGCACAGACCACGTTCGTAGCCTGGCAGATCGGAACCGATTTCGTCATTATGTGTATACCCCTGTTTGTGTTGATGGGGAAGCTCGTTCACCATACAGGAATTGCTTCGGATTTGTACAGCTGTGTGCAGAAATGGATCGGCCACCTGCAGGGTGGCCTCGCGATTGCCGGGGTCTTCGCTTGCGGCGCGTTTGGCGCCGTGACCGGTTCAAGCGTTGCTTCGGTAGCCACGATGGGCTCGATCATCATGCCAGAGCTGCAGAAGTTCGGTTACGACAACAAGCTCGCTACGGGCACGCTCGCGGCCTCGGGATCGCTCGCCATTCTGATACCTCCGAGCCTCGGGTTGGTGTTTTACGGAATTCTGACGGATACCTCGATCGCTTCTCTCTTTATCGCCGGCATCATTCCAGGGGCGCTCCTTGTTATCCTGTACAGCATAGGGATATACGTGAGATGCAAGGTGACACCAAAGCTGGGTCCCACGGGCCCGAGGTACTCATGGAGAGAGAGGTTCGCATCTCTGAAAAAGACGTGGCCTGTTTTTGCAATATTCCTCTTGGTTGTGGGTGGAATCTACGGAGGGGTCTTCACCCCGACAGAGGCATCAGGGGTCGGTGTCTTCGGGGTTTTTGTCATCAGCCTGGTGATGAAGAAGCTGACTTGGAGCAACCTGAAGGCGTCGCTCTACGACACTGGCGTCATCAGCGCCATGATATTTGCTATAATTATTGCTGGATACCTCATGTCGCGGTTTCTTGCCGTCACCGGGTTGACACAGATGACGGTTGACTACGTCACCAGCTTGAGCCCAAACAAGTATGGATTCATACTGATTCTCTTGTTCATCTACATTGTCTTGGGAACGATGCTCGATGTGTTTGGGATCATGATCCTGACCGTTCCCTTCTTTTTCCCAATGGTCGTCTCGTTGAACATAGACCCGGTTTGGTTCGGGATCTTCACGGTCATCGCCATGGAGGTGGGGCTTCTGACGCCGCCCGTGGGCGTAAATGTCTTTGTGATGCACAAGGTCGCGCCGGAAGTGCCCATGAAAACCATTTTCCTCGGTATCGTCTCGTTCACCGTGTTTGACCTGATGGTTATCGGGTTGATCACGGCTTACCCTGAAATAGCCCTTTGGCTAACGCGATGAGAACGGGGGATCTGGCAGTGAGGCAAGGCGTGCGGCCATCGCAACCCAAGGATGAGCTGCTGGATCTGGGTGTCTTGCCGGGCATGCTGCTCGTACTGATCATATCCATACCAGCAGTATTGGTACATGAGTACTACAAGCCGTTCAGTGCAGTAGCCACAGCAATTGTGATGGGTGTTGTGCTCAGGAACCTGCTTGGCCTGCCCCTGATATGTAGGCAGGGAACGGCGTTTGCGGTCAACAAGATCTTGCGGTTAGGAATCATTCTCTTGGGCGTGAGATTGAGCTTCGTGGAGGCGCTAAGGATTGGCGCGAACGCGTTGTTGATCATTGTAGTGTGCATCGTAACGGCCATCATCTTGGTGCGTTACCTGAGCAGAAGAATAGGTCTTTCCGATAGATTGGGAACGCTGATCGGGGTCGGTACATCCATTTGCGGTGTTTCCGCAATCGTTGCCACAGCACCTGCAATAGGTGCAAGAGAAGAGGAGACATCCTTCGCCGTTGCCACGATCAGCCTGTTCGGGCTTGTGGCCATCGTCGTCTACCCCGTCATCGGGCACCTGCTCGGTATGTCGGACACCTGGTTCGGCACATGGGCCGGGACCGCGGTAAACGACACGTCGCAGGTGGTTGCAACTGGTTTCATCTACAGCGATGCCGCGGGGAAGGTGGCCACGG
>JAJSAJ010001118.1 GCA_024274855.1 Planctomycetota bacterium
GCTGATCGCCGATGGCAAGCTGATCGTACAGCCGGGAGCCGCAGACGCGTCCATCGTGGCCTTGGACCCGGCGACTGGCGAGGAGATCTGGAAAACACCGGGGCGCCCAGCCGGCTATTCGTCGTTTGTTTACGGGAAGTTTGGGGGCAAATGGCAGTTGGTTGGTTATGATCAGACCACGCTTGGCGGCTGGGACCCAGCGACCGGCAAACGTCTGTGGGAGCTGAAACCACCCGAAGACGGCGATTTCAATGTGGGGACGCCGGTTGTTGTCGGTGCTAGTCTGTTCGTTGCAACTGAAAACAACGGCGCTCGGCTCTATCGATTTGACAAGAATGGACGGATCGATCCAAAGCCGGCCGGCCTGTTTGCCGATCTGGCGCCCGATATGCAGACCCCGGTTGCCGTCGGCTCGCACGTGTTTGGCGTCTATCAGGAGATGTTTTTCCTGGATGCGGGGCGACACCTGAAACTCATTTGGCGAGGTGGTAATGATGCGTTTGC
Organism: Planctomycetota bacterium; assembly: GCA_024274855.1. Classification (GTDB taxonomy): domain Bacteria; phylum Planctomycetota; class Planctomycetia; order Pirellulales; family Pirellulaceae; genus JAJSAJ01. The sequence continues at coordinate 505 of JAJSAJ010001118.1, forward strand.
CGAATACTGTTCGATTATTGCAAGTCCGGACCGTCTGCTGTTGACCACGCTCGAAGGCCGACTGATTCTGATTGCTGTCGAATCGGCCGAAATGCGAATCTTGGATCAGTTGTCACTGGCGCACGAGCAACTTCAGGTGCTCTCGCATCCGGCACTGGTGGGACGTCAGTTCTATGTGCGATTGGGGGCCACGGTTCGGCGAATGACGTTCGATCGACGGAAGTAGCCGTGGCTGCCGTCGGCAGCCCCAGGGATGTCAATCGAGTTTGCAAACGATTGCGTAATAGGCACTTCGTGTTTTTTCGTCCGAAGTCACCATGTGTGTCGCCGGTCGCGTGAGGCCGGGCTTCAATCTGATCGATTTCACGATGAAAGCTGTCGCGCGCGACTTGGTCGAAACCGTCGAGCAGCTCATCCATTTGCTGCCACCAGCGCTGCCCTTGTAGCACAGCGTCTCACTCAGGTCTCGCAGCACTCGCAGGGCGGCCCAACGGCCGCCCTCTTCTATGCGCTGTACACCTCTTAGATCTCCACCTTTGCCGGACACTTGATCCGGGAATAATGTTGACAAATAGTGTGGCAGTTAGCAAAGCGATAGTCTCGGCTTCGTTGACGTTCATCAACCAACAAGGTTTGTATGTTGGTGCTTGCGAAGACTTGAAGGCGGTGTTGGTTGAACGAAAGAATCCCGGTTTTGCAGGCTGCGAAGTCAGTCAATAAATGATCAACGAGCACACCGCGTTTGTGGCTGATTCCGAAAATCAGCTTGAAGAAGGAATGCGTGTGCCACAGAGCACGGAAATATTGGAATCCAGCTTTGGTTTGTACAAGACATTGGAGAAACAGCACAGCAAAGGCGGATTCACTGGGTTAATTCACTGGGTTAATATCGGCATTACCATAGCTGCTTCGCCGCAGCACACCGGCGATGGTCAAGGAAGCCTTCGCCCGTGTTTCGGTTAAGCAGATGCGTCTGTGGACGAAGGAAAAACTCGGTACCACTCTCCGTTCGAAACGGCAAGCGGCATATCGCGAGTACGCCATCACACTGGCCGGTCAAAAATAAACTCACTCAAAACTATTTTTCATCACCCCAGGGTAGTGGTGGTTTGGCGTGCCGCATGGTTGACACGTTTCGGCGCTAGGTTTAGCATAGGGACGGTTGACGAGCGGGATCTTTGGCGGGTGTTTGGTACCGTTGGGCCGTTGTCGCCAGGCGCTCATTCGGTCTACTTAGGATTCGCCAATCAATAACTGTCGCATTCTTCCGCGTACAGACCTCCATGGGCTCGCCCCATGGGTGAATCAGTCTCGCAGCTAAGGAGGATCGCCGCACGAACGCCCCCCAGTAAACGCGACAACCATTGATCCGCCGGTCCTTATCTATATCTATTGTAGTAAGACGCTCCTCTTCTAACGCTCGAAACTGGCACGTGACTTCTTATTCTCAATTGTCAAGGGAGACTTCTCATGGCCACTTCTTCTATTCGCAGGCGTACGAAAGGGTTCACACTCGTCGAACTGCTAGTGGTCATTACCATCATTGGTATCCTGGTCAGCCTGTTATTGCCAGCCGTCCAGGCCGCCCGAGAAGCGGCGCGGCGCATGCAATGCAGCAACAATCTGAAACAGATTGCATTGGCAATCCACAACTATGCGGACTCGCATAAAGTGTTGCCGCCGTCGTGGTTGTTTGATTTCCCGCCGCTGAATGTCCAGACGTGGGGCGTTGGAATCCTGCCCTACCTGGAGTTGAGTACCGTGTCCGACCAGTTTGACAGCCGAGTGCCTGCTTTTAATGAGGCGAATGCTATAAGCGGCCACAATCAGGCGATTGCGGACAAGAACATCGCGCAGCGGTTCCCGCTGGCCCCTGAAACGCTGTAGAAAAGCGTGTTTTTGGTATTTGCTTTCGTAAACATTGATGGCAGAATCCCGGTCGGTTAGCTAGCGGCGCCGGCTTGCTAGCGGTAGGAATCGATTCCTCGATGGA
>JAJSAJ010000009.1 GCA_024274855.1 Planctomycetota bacterium
TCATTTATCATTTATCAGTGGTCACTGGAAAGAGTATGCCCCCGCTGCGCTGCCGCTCTCGATGATAAATGAGTAATGTCAAATGACTAATGATGAATCGGGCGTGTCGGAAATCGGGAAAAACTCCGGTGCTGATGCGATGGCATACGAGAATCCCGTGAACGACTAACGACAGACTTCCCTTAGGTGGTCTGTGTGAACACTCCCCCTGCTCAAGCAGGCGGCTTCCCATCGCCGGCGAGGCACGAACGACACGCGAAAGACATTCCCTTAGGTGGTCTGTGTGAACGCTCCCCCCTGCTGAAACGGGCGGCTTCTACGCGCACGCGACGCACGAACGACACGCGGCGGACATTCCCTTAGGTGGTCTGTGTGAACACTCCCCCTGCTCAAGCAGGCGGCTTCTGAGATGCTCGTTCGCGCCCCACATGCCACGGACAATGTGTACAATAGCAGGGCAGGGGGAGGAACCATCGTTAGGCGATCGTCCTCGATCTCAGACAACCCGCACCGTCTACCCACGACAAAAAAGGACCAGCACCATGAAACGACGACACTTTCTACAGCGATCGATGGCAGCGACAGCAGCTGTCGGTTCGGCCGGGTGGCTCACTGCCAATGCAGCGACTGCCGTTGCTGAGCAAGAGTGTTACGAGCTGCGTACATTTGTCACACCTGATACAGAAACCCAGCAACTGATGCTCCGCTATCTGGCCGATGGTCTGCTCCCGGCACTGAATCGGTTGGGAATCGATCGAATCGGCGTATTCACTGAACTGGAGGGTGAAAACAAGAATCCGACCACATCCATCTACACGCTGATCCCCTACAAAACGCTCGAGCAGTTCTTAAGCCAGCATGCAGCACTGGCGACCGACAAGGCCTGCCAGCAAGCGGCTCGCGACTATTTGGCGCGGCCAAAAGACAATCCGGCGTACACTCGAATCAACAGCCACCTGATGCGAGCCTTCGCCGGCATGCCGGTGATCGAACAACCGTCCTATTCGATCGATCGAAAGCCACGTATCTTCGAACTCCGCACTTACCAGAGTCACAATGAAGATGCCGCCGCGCGAAAAGTTGAAATGTTTAACAGCGGCGAAATCCAAATCATGCGTGATGTGCAGATGGCGCCCGTACTCTACGGAGAAATGCTGATCGGCGACGATGTGCCCTGCCTGACTTACATGCTTTCGGCGACCGACATGGAGTCGCACCGCGAGCACTGGAAGGCCTTCATCGCCCATCCCGAATGGAAACGCATCAAGAAACTGCCCAAGTACAAGGACACTGTTTCGCATATCGACAACTGGTTCTTGAAGCCAGCCGAATGCTCGCAGCTCTAGAGGCCGAGGCGTTCCCGTTTGGCAATTCGGCTCAGAGGTTCATTATGCAAGGGTAACACTTTAGCCAAATGGCAAGTGATCGACTCAGCGGGAGGGCGAGGCTCCTGCCGTGGCCGTTCGGGCCAACAAAACAAGCGGCTCAGCGGGAGCTTCGCCCTCCCGAAAAGCCTGTTTCTCCGGGTTCTGGGGGCAAATCCCAGAACGCTGCCAGACGGCTAAACAGTTACATGCAAGGTAAACAAAGCAACGACGCGTCTGGTCAGCTGTCGCTGATTCTTGCGATTCTATTCTTCCCGTTTACCCTTCTGTGCAGCTGGGTGATCGTTCATCCCCAAGAGGAGAAGATTGTGCTGGTGTGGGGCGAGCTCGATATGCGTCTTGTCCAGCCGGGCCTGTAATGGGTGAACGTGTGGGGCCGCAAAGTGATTCCGATAAGCACAAAACGGCAAACGCTTGACTTAGCGAGGACGGTCGTTGCCGACGGAAACGGCATGTCTTTTTGGACGCTGGCCACCGCGGATTGTCGTGGCGTGTCCCAGGTACAGGCCGTTCGATCGTGTTGATCGGTACCGGGTGTAGCCTGCGTCTTAGGCTGGACGTTCAACGAGTTCATGGCATCGGTTTCACGTACACTTGAATTGCCTGCTATGGGACGACGAAGGGAGCCTTTCCAATGTATGCTGGACGGATCACGACGTTCGCTGTTGGAGCGATCCTGCTGGGATTCCCGGCACCTGTGCCTTTAAGCTTTGCTGCAGTCGCAAACCGCCCCACAGCGTTTCTCGCGTCGGAGACACCCATCGCCAGCTTCGGCCCCGAAACCCAGGCCGCTTGGCACTTGGCCCAAGAACTGACTGCAGCGACTCTGGTGTTGCCAGCCGCCCAGGATGGCCAGTTCGTGAATCAGCAGGGCCGGACGATAACGCTGGACCAGTTCCAAGTGGTCTGGCACCATCAGGGTGATACGACGGCCCAGGACGGATCGCTTTATCGACCCAAGACATTGCTCGCCCTGCGCGCGTACGTTGATGAAGGTGGAGGGCTATTCTTGTCCGGTGCGGCACTGGCCATGGTCCATACGATGGAGATCGAACCAGTACGGCCGCGAACTGGTGGCGGTGGACACGACACTTATACGGCGACGTTGATCGCGGTTCGCAAGAAACATCCGGTTTTCGCCGGTCTGGCCTTCGAGGGCATTTTTGAAGGCAAAACACTAATACCTCTGACCAATGGTGGATTCCCAGCTTACGCCGACTTCCACGGATCGGCCGGCCCCACACGCGGGATGCTTCTGGCCCGTGCCAACGCCAGTGACGAGAACCCGCTGGTCGAATACGAACTTGGCAAGGGCCGCGTCATCGTGCTCGGGTGGCGAGCGCCCAATTACACTCTGGCCAACAACACATACCATGAGAATCTTCAGCGCCTCACGCAGAACATCCTTACCTACCTGGCCGATAAGACCCGGTGGCAAGAGATTGTGTTGCGCCCGGTCAGCCTCGCACCGAAGACCACGATGGGCGTTCCCCCAAGTCAGTGGCGTGCTTTGGAAATGGCCATCAACGACTTGAGCGGCACTTTCAAGGCCCGCTATCCGAACGCTCCCATCTATTTGGCGCGTCTAAAGAAACTCAGGCAGGCCCAAAACAGACTGATCGGCCAGAAACCTCCCCAAGGCACAACCACTGACAAGCAGGCGCTGAACCGCAATACCTTAGAGCTGGTTGACGAACTTGTCCGGCAGTTCGACGCGTTGAAGAAGGACGCCCTGCTGGCAAACCCACTGTTGGACTTCGAGCGGGTGCTGCTCGTCAAACGAGGCGTCGGCTCCCTGGGCCTGCCGGCCAATTGGCAGAGCAATTCCAGCCTGCCCATGACAGGCTATGACAATCAAATCGCCACACTGTCTCCCGTCCGACCGGACGGCCAGTTGACCCCGTTGTTCAGGCCCGACAAGGGCCGATTCGTGGGCGACGTCGATCTGCATTTCGACGCGGACCGGATCCTCTTTTCCATGCCCGGTGCAAACGGACGCTGGCAGGTGTTTGAGATGAACCTTGACGGGTCCA
>JAJSAJ010000147.1 GCA_024274855.1 Planctomycetota bacterium
ACCCCCGTGGGCTTGTCCCATGGGTGAATCAGTCTCGCAGCTAAGCTGTCACACTCTTCCGCGTACAGACCCCCGTGGGCTCGTCCCATGGGTGAATCAGTCTCGCAGCTAAGCTGTCGCACTCTTCCGCGTGCAGACCCCCGTGGGCTCGTCCCATGGGTGAATCAGTCTCGCAGCTAAGGAGGATCGCCGCACGCCCCCCCCAGTAAACGCGACAACCATTGCTCCGCCGGACCTAAGCCCGAACCGGGCCGAATCGGCCCGTCGCAAAAACCGAATCCTTCCCGTTACACTCGACCGGCCTCCGGCCGAGACCACACGAACGACGCCATCCTCGACCAATGCCTACCGCTTCTTCAACTGCCCGCGGAGGTAGTTGCGGCATGCAACCAGAAACTCATGATAATCCGGACGGTGATAGTCCGGATAGGTCCACGGTCGAACTTGCCAGTGCCCCGCATGAAAGAAAAGCGTCGTCTCCGCAAAGATCCCTCGGTTCAGATAGATCCGATGGTCACGATCCTTGGTCGTAGCCAGCACCAATTTCGCCTCAGTCAAGTAACCGGGGTCGATATTCACGGGTCGGACTTCCGTATGGTCATGGTCGGCGGCGTATTCCAGTTCCCATTGATTCGCCTGCAGCTTGCGTTGAACAAGCTCCGCGGGATCGATCAGGTGCTGGTAGGCAATCAGCATCTTCCGGAGTTCCGGCCCCATGCTGTATCGATAGTAGTTTGTCTCGACAAACGCGAACTCGGGGCTTTCCAAGGTGACCGGTCCCCAGGCCTCGGAGCATCGCTGCCGAGCCCATCGCAGAGCCGACTCGTGGCGACTGAATATGGCAACAACTTGCAGGACCGGACGATGTGGACGAACTTATCCCATCAGTACCCTCATATGGAATGCGGCGACATCCAACGCCCGAACATGGGGCGGCAGGGGCACCAACCAACTCCAAACTACCGCTCGGGGCCCCATTGGCCCGCTTCCGCTGGTCGCTAGAACTCGATCACAAACTCTTCGATATTCGAGATTTGCAGGACGGTGTCTCAATACGCCTTCGCAAACAGCGCGCGTCGACGGCTCGGCTTGCCCGTGAAGATACAGACACCGTCTTCCTCGTCTTGCTCAAATGGCACGCAACGGACGGTCACCTTCAACCGCTCGAGCACCTGGTTCATTTCAGGACTTTCCGACCAGTGGCACAAGGCAAATCCGCCATGGATTTCCGGCTTCTCTGAATTCTCGGGCGTAAAGAACTCGCGAAACGTCTCCAGGTCGTCAATTGTCCGTGTGTGGGACTTGCGGAAATCGAGGGAACGCTGAAACATCGTCTGCTGCATTTCATCGAGCATCGCACTCACGTTAGTAACAAACGATTCGCGCCCGATGCTGATCTTTTCGCCCGTGTCACGACGTCCCATGAATACGGCGTTCTTCGCCAGGTCCTTGGGGCCAATCTCCAAACGTATTGGCACGCCCCACTTGATATTCTGCCAGTTATTTTCGCCGCCACGCAAGTCCCGGTCGTCAACAACTGCATTGACCTTCCCGTCGCTGAAGTCAATGTCAACCAACTGCCGCTTCAATTGCTCGCAATACTCCAATACGGCCGACCGTTGCTGGTCATCCCGGTAGATGGGCAAAATTGCGACATGCTGGGGGGCCATGCGTGGAGGCAGAACAAGACCATCATCATCACTGTGCGTCATCAACATGGCCCCGATCAATCGCGTCGAAACTCCCCATGACGTGGTCCAGGCAAAACGTTCCTCCGCATCCTTGTCCTGGAACTTGATCTCCTGGGCTCGAGCAAAGTTCTGGCCGAGAAAATGAGATGTGCCCGATTGCAACGCCTTGCGATCCTGCATCATCGCCTCGATGCTCAGCGTACTGACCGCTCCCGGGAACCGTTCGCCATCGGTCTTCTCACCCTTGATCACCGGCATTGCCATGAACTCCTCGGCGAACTTGGCATAGACGTCCAACATCAGCCGAGTCTCGTCCCATGCCTCCTGCTCCGTGGCATGCGCCGTATGTCCCTCCTGCCATAGGAACTCACTAGTCCGCAGAAAAGTACGTGTCCGCATCTCCCACCGCACGACATTCGCCCATTGATTGATCAACAAGGGCAGATCGCGATAGGATTGAATCCACTTGGCAAACATCACGCCAATAATCGTTTCACTGGTCGGCCGAACTATCAGCGGCTCGTCAAGCGGTCCCGCGGGAACGAGTTTGCCGTCAGGCCCCTGCTCAAGCCTGTGATGCGTCACCACGGCACATTCCTTGGCGAACCCGTCGACGTGCTCCGCCTCTTTCTCAAGAAACCGTTTCGGAATCAGCAATGGGAAATAAGCGTTCTCGTGGCCCGTCTCCTTGAACATGCGGTCAAGTACGCGCTGCATATTCTCCCAAATCGCGTATCCTCGCGGCTTGATCACAATGCACCCACGCACCGGAGACGACTCGGCCAGATCGGCCGCTCGAATCACTTGCAAGTACCATTGAGCATAATCCTCTTCACGCGTTGGACTGATTGCATGTTTGGGCTTCTTTGCCATGGTCCGCTACTTTCTCGAGCCTGGTTGCTGTTCCAATATGTCGATAATGCTTGTCTGCACAGTATGGCAACGCTCGCGATAGGCCCAAAAACCCGCCCGAGCACGTAACTGCCACAAACGCACCAAGCGAGCATTGTAGGCGAAGACATGCCGAATGGGCAATATAGTCCTCCGACGGACCTCGACGCCGGCGTCGCTCGCAAAGCGAGCTTCTCGAGTTATCGGGGTCCGAGCAGGAAGCCACGCCACCGTGAATCAGTCACGCATCTTACAGCCTGAGACACTATCAAACTCGTGTCGGCCGATTTCGCAACGTCACGGGCGATTTCGTGCCGGAATCCCCCCGCATGCGCCGCATTCGGCTTGTCCGTAACCGAATTCGCAACCGTTCACAGGATCCGGCGTTAGATTGCTGGAAACATCGACTTTCGGTTCGTTTGAACAGGAGATAACGGAGAAAACAGAGGAGACCATTCTCCGTTGTCTCTGTTAGGGCCGGCGAATCAATTGTTGTCGCGTTTACTGGGGGACGTTGCGTCGGTCCCGGTCCCCCACGGACTTGTCCAGTGGGAACCAAAGCCTCTCAAGCTACAGCGCAGCCGAGCGCGCGATCCTCCTTAGCTACGAGACTGATTCACCCATGGGACAAGCCCTATGGGGGTCTGTACGCGGAAGAGGGCGACAGTCATTGCTTGGCGTCCTGTTCATCCAAGGTAGCCGTTCACGGCCAAAGGCGGTGAACGACGAGCCAAAATCTTGGACCGGACGTGAGATCCGGTTCGATTGGCCGTATACTGTACCTACCGTTGATTGACAGTTCGACCACCTGTTCGGAGCTCATGGATCATGCGTACCGGCCTATTGATAGCGATGTTGTCTTGCTCACTCCCGTTAGCCGCCAACGCGGCCCAGCCTGTGCCAACAGGACTCTCGCCCAAGGAAGTAACAGACGAATTTGTACCGATATTCAATGGCAAGTCGCTTGGTGGTTGGGTCGGCCGCAATGATGACACGAGCAGTTACTACGTCAAGGATGGAATGCTCATTTGCAAAGCGACCGGACGCATCCATATTTACACCAAGAAAGAATACTCGAACTTCGTGCTTCGACTTCAGGTCAAGATGGATCCCGGCGGGAACAATGGCGTCGGGATTCGAACTCAGGATTTCAGCGCGCCACACCTGTTCGGCATGGAGATCCAGGTCCTCGATGACGCCTATTATGCGGACGGCAAGCCGATCAAACTAAAAGACTACCAGCACCACGGTTCCATCTACGGTATCGTCCCAGCCAAGACGGGCCACCTGAAACCAACCGGCCAGTGGAATGACGAAGAGATCACCTGCAACGGAAGTCATGTCAAAGTCATTCTCAACGGTGCCGTAATCGTCGATGCCGATCTGAGCAAAGTCACACCACTCGATCACAAAGAGCATCCCGGTTTGAAGTACAAGAAAGGTCACATTAGCTTACATGCACACGGCAACTACGGTGCCCAAGTCTACTTCCGTAACCTGCGTGTCAAAACGCTGTAAACGGTCCGATGTTCGAAGTTCCCCGATTAGACTCGTCCGCGCCGTCGCATCTCCACGCCAATCCTTATTGGCTCTGGAATTGTGCCCGTGGAGTCGCGATAAACGTTGGATGACACGCCAGGACATCCCTGCCGCTTGAACTCGTTCCTTTCGATCGCCATTTGACAATAGTGAAGCCGGAGCACTGCCATGAAACCTCGACTCTTGTGGGCCGGATTCTGCCTGCCACTCTGCCTGCTGGCTGCAACCAGCGGCGCGGAAATAAAAAGGCCGAACGTACTGTTTATCGCCATCGACGACCTGAACGATTGGGTCGGCAAACTGGGTGGACACCCGCAGACACTGACACCGAACATCGACCGGCTTGCTGACCGCGGCGTGCTGTTCGCCAACGCCCACTGTGCCGCCCCGGCGTGTAACCCATCGCGAGCGTCTTTGATGACCGGCATCGCCCCCTATCGTTCCGGAGTGTACCTGAACCCCCAACCGTGGAAACCGGTGCTCGCCGACAAGGTCACGTTGTCCCAACACTTCATGCAAAACGGATATCTTGCGATTGGGTCGGGAAAGATTTATCACGGCAGTTATCCCGATCCCACATCGTGGAACGTGTACTGGCCAAGCCAGACGAAGAACCGGCCCGGTGACCCGATGCCGAAAGTCAAATCGATCAACGGCCTGAACATGGCCCACTTCGACTGGGGCCCGGTCGATGCGAACGATACGGACATGGGCGACACGAAAGTGGTTGACTGGGTTATCAAACAGATTCAGACCCGGCATGATAAGCCGTTGTTTCTGGCCTGCGGAATTTTTCGACCTCATCTGCCTTGGTATGTGCCACGGAAGTATTTCGACCGATTCCCGCTCGAGAACATCCGCCTGCCGGCACATCGCGACGACGATTTGGATGACATTCCGGCCGCAGGCGTGCAAATGGCCAAACCATCGCGTGACCATGCCGCAGTACTCAAACATAACCAGTGGCACGCCGCGGTGCGGGGCTATCTGGCCTCGATCAGCTACGCGGATGGCCAGGTTGGACGACTGATCGATGCATTGGACGCCAGCGATCTTGCTCGCAACACGATTGTCGTGCTTTGGACGGACCACGGCTGGCATTTGGGCGAAAAGAAACACTGGCGCAAATTCGCATTGTGGGAAGAGGCGACACGGACACCTCTGATCTTCGTGGCGCCGCGTGGTACGCCAGGCCTTCCCGCCGGAACGCGGGCCGGCACACGCATCGAAAAACCGGTAAGCCTGCTCGATATCTACCCGACATTGGCCGACCTGAGCGGGTTGCCCCCGCGTAAAGGACTATCCGGACAAAGTCTCGTGCCACTGATGGCGAATCCCAACATCGATTGGACCCGCCCGGCAATTACCACGCAAGGACGACTGAATCACGCGATCCGCACCGACCGCTGGCGCTACATCCGTTATGCCGACGGCGAGGAAGAACTGTACGATCATCAGACTGACCCAATGGAATACACGAACCTGGCCGACCAGCCGGAGTACAAGAAGGTCAAGCAAGAGCTGTCCGAGTGGTTGCCAAAAGAGAACGCTCCAAACGCTCCTCGCGACAAAAAGGCCCGGCGAGGCAAACCAAAGAAAAGGAAGCCGAGTTAGGGCCGACGAATCAATTGTTGTCACGTTTACTGGGGGCGTTCGTGCGGCGATCCCCCTTAGCTGCGAGACTGATTCACCCATGGGACGAGCCCATGGGGGTCTGTACGCGGAAAAGTGCGACAGTTCTTGATTGCGAATCCTAAATCGCAAAGAGGCCCCGCTATTTGAAAGATGCTTCGAATCAAAGTGTTCTCCGCAAGCCCCTATCGCTTTAACTGGGGAAAAAAGAGATTAGGCCTACGCGCCAAACACGTCCTCGACCTTCTCAGCCATCAGGGTCCGCTCGGCCCACGTCAGGAGCTGCTCCGGATCGGCGCCACCGATCCGATGGTGAAGGTCCGCGGGAATCAGGGCCACATTTACTCTCAAGCTGTCTCACGCGGATTCATTTCGTGTCGTGTGGCGGCACGGCTTTTCGCTTACCGGCTCCCATGCCGACGGCCGGCGCGGTCGATTCGATGGAACCAGCAGTCAGATTGAAAATCGTGAAGCCCGAAGCGCCCAGTTTGCGAGCCAGAAAGATCTGGCCGACCGTCCGGTCATCGGGCAAGCGCCATTGGCCGATTCCCGGATAGAGCGGGATGCGACTGCCAATCAG
>JAJSAJ010001119.1 GCA_024274855.1 Planctomycetota bacterium
CCTCGTAGCGAGTTTTCGGATCGGTGTGGACCAACAGCCAAACGGCGAAGGGCTTGCTGCGTTTTACAATCCGCTTGACATTCGGTTTGACAGATTTCCAGAACTGCAACGGCGCGCGTGACATGGCTGGTGAGCTGATGATCTCCTCCAAGACCCCTTCCACTTCTGCGTCGGCGTCCAGACCAGCCACTTTGGCAAGGCGGATCAAGTCTTTACCCATGCCGGCAGTAGGAGCCATGCCGCCAAGGGTGCGTCGCACGACCAAATCCCGCAATGTTTCGTACGCTTCAGCAGGTTCAAATTGGTCCTGGAGATCCTTTGTGTACTCGCTCAGCGCCTTGCCCGACAGGCAACCACTCAAAGTGAACTCCAACACAGCATCTCGGCGATGCTCGCGATCGACATCCAGTGCATGAACTCGTTCGGCTTCGAGTGCCTTGTTGAACGACCGGCCCGCGTAGGTCTGGTTACCCAGTTCCTTATAGATGCGCGCCGCTTCCTCCCAGAAAGCAGGCAGGAAATGCCTTGCCGATTTGTTCAACTCGTTGGCCATTACGGCGAATTCATCCCAGGCGTGCCCTGGTTTTGCCTTGGCTCGACGCGCGGTCGCCTTGATTCGTTTGACCAAAGCCAATGCGTATTTGGCATGTTTCGGATGATGAGTCAGTGCCCAGTTGGCAAATCCGAGTGCTCGTTTCGTTTGGCGTGCAAGCGGTTTACTGGTCGCGCGCAACTCAAGCCCCAAATACTCCATTGCCAGGTCTTCAGCCGCCCCCAGACGATCCGCACTCAGCCGCACAACCACGCGGTCCCCCAACGCGTCGCCACCATAGCTGCGTGCCACGACCTGCTCGTTGACCTTGGTATCAACCTTGGCTTGAATCCGAACGAATCCACCCGCTGCCAGTTGTGATTGCTCGAGTTTGGTCATGCCTCGCTCTCCCCGGCCTCATCGACCTTCCGCTTGGCAAAGATGGCGGAAGCCATCAACACGCCTTCACTGAACGTGACCGGCCCGACATCTCTGATGCGCACCGGTTGTTGTCGAACGTTGACAAAGATCAATTCGCCCGTCCATGTTTCGGATTCAGGATATTCATCGCCGATATAGTAGCGAGCTTCGAGTGCCGCTCTGCCTTCCCACACTCGACAAGTCGCATATCCACCGCGGACCGGATACCCCAGCCGCCGGCAGTGGCTGGTCGCGTAGTTCAACTGCTCAAACGCGCCGCCGGCAAAATCACGAATTGCTTTCAGCTTTTGTTGCTCATCTGTCGGCTGGTGAATCGGACGATAGAGCTGGTCAACTCCCTGTTGGAGTTCAAGATCCGCCGTCAATTCTCGTAATTCGGAAAGGTCCTGAATCAAAATGGGATGCGGCACCGCAAATAACGGTGCTTTGAGCCACGTGGATTCGCCGTCTAGATCGACGATCCCCAATCCTCGTTTTGCATCGACGTCACGTAACAAACCTTCCTGAGCATGATCGACCGTGCCCCGTGCATTGGCCGGTGCGACGACAAGATTTTGCAGCGAGGCTCGCCAGTCGGGGTCCTTCCAGATTTCAGCGGCAACTGCTCGCGGTACCAACAGTGATCGAAGCATCCACCGCTGAACGGTGTGCAAACACTCCAAACGATGCTCTCTGAGCCATTGGGACAGCGCAACCAAACGGTCGGCAACGTCTTCTTCTTTCAGCCATTTGGGAACCGAGACAAGCATCTTGCCTTTCGGGTTCCGACAAACCAGTTTGCCGTCCATCAGGCCGACGGCATAATCACGTGCAGCCGGTATCCAGGCCACTTCCCCTGCCGGAGCAGTCATGTTAATGTCCTCCCGAATTTGCCAGACTTGGCACGAGTGCTTTGGCAAGGCTAAGAATTGGGGTGGCACTGGCTCTGCCGGGGCTCCTTTCGGCCTTTCACTGCCTTGCGATCACTGGCGAAGCCAGTGTCACCATACCCCAAAAGTAAATATTGACAAAGCACTGGACCGGTATCGGCTGCAAGACACCCGAGACTGCGCACCTGGACCAGCAGTCTTGTGACGGACTGCAAGGTCCACCTCGCACATCATGGTCCTTGACAACCGGCGCCACGACGTCGGACTGTTATCATATCGTTGTCCCACGGAACCGTATAGCAAGAAGCCGATGTTTTCTGTTTGGTCCCGGTCCGATTTCAGGTCACGGTTCAGCCCAACACGAAAAGGGGACGGGGGCAATCCTGTTCGGCACGAGATTTGCTAGCCTCATTTTCACCAACTTTGGCACGCGGCTTGCTAGCCTTATGCACCAGTACGGTATGTCTGTCAAGATGGCAGGAGTACGTTACAGTGGATGATAAGCCCCTTGCCAAGAAGGAACGACGCGAACGCCAAAAGCGGTTGGAGCGAGCGCAAAGGCGAAAGGCACAACCTGCCGCGAAGGCATCATCGGCGGTAAAACAAGAAGAAGCATGCAAGAAACCTGACAAA
>JAJSAJ010000148.1 GCA_024274855.1 Planctomycetota bacterium
GGCACAGAATCCGAACAGTGGGTAGGTGATACCAGTCGCCGGTATGATGGCCAAATAGAGAGCGAGCCATCGTCCGGCCAGCAGAACGATTGCAACACCTAACATCACCTTGGAAGTCTGTTTCGCCGGTCGCGGCAACAGAATAATGAACGGGATGACCCAGTTCAGGAAGATCTTGGTGATGAACAGTGGGCCCCACAAACCGCCGTACCTTTGGGCGAAGTAGAAAGTTTCCTCCGGCAGATTCGTGTACCAGATCAACATATACTGACTGAACCAGATATACATCCAGAAACTGCTGAAAGAAAACAGCAGGATCCCCAAGATGTGGAGGTGATTCTCTTGAAGGATCCCGTTGAGCGGTCCGGATCGATCCAGCAGAATCACCAGCACCGTAATGATCGCCAGACCACTCAGAAAAGCACCGGCGAACTGATAGACGCCCCACATCGTGCTGAACCACTCGGGATTCAAAACCATCAGCCAGTCGATGCTGGCGGCCGAGAATGCGATCGCAAAAACGACGAGAAACAACGCGGATAAACGGCCATAGCCGGGTGATGTCGACTCGCGGCTCCGCTTCGAGCAACCGGCTAGTCCCCATGCAAAGAGTGGAAAAAGAACCAAGTAGAAGACCGTCCTGCCGGCGAAGAACTCAGGTCGGAGCCACGCGTTTTTGAACCAGAAACTTGCACCCTCCATCGTACCGGATTCGTTGGCCGACCCGCCGATCAACCGGACGAGGACGACAACTCCAAGCAGCGGGGCAATCAGCGGGACGGTCTTGGCTACACTCTCCGGAATCACCTGAATTGCCGTGCACCATCGGGCGCCGGTAAGTCGCGTGAATGCCAGGAAAAGACAACAGCCAATACCAAGTCCAAACACGTAGAAGCACATCAGCAGCAGGTGGGACCACACCAAGCCGGGCGTGACCAGCGCGCCAAGTGCAAAACAGACGCAAGCGCCGACAAGTAATCCGGTCAGCAATGGCGTGATCCGTTGCCTGGCCTTGGTGTCAACCGTGATCGCACTCATGATTTCCGATCCCCCGAGTTGCCCGATAGTCCCGACGTGTCGTCCGAACTGGTTTTTTTGTTGGTTTGCGGCCCATCCAGCTTGAGTGGCTTGGATTCGGACGATTTCGATTCTGTCTCTGTTGTCGTCGCCTTGCTTTCTGTTGCATTTCCCGAAGGCTTGCCGGATGTTTTATCGTTGTCGGATGTTCCCGATGTCTGTTTCTCCTCGGTTGCCCCTGCTTTTTCCGTGTCGGCTTTACTGGCGTTAGCTTTTTTAGCGGCGGCTTGTTTTTCCGCCTCAGCTGCCGCTTCGGCCTTCGCCAACTCGGCTTTTGCGTTGGCCTGCAGTTGTCTCACGTAGAGGATGACTTTCCAGCGATCTCCGCGTGGGACCTGCGCGGCGTGGGACGGCATGTTCCCTTTGCCATAGGTAAGCATGTGAAAGATCTGCCCATCTTTCATTTCATTGGATTTCCCAACGGCGTACGATGTTGGAGGTGGGAATCCGCGTCTCGAAACCGGTCCGTCGCCCGCCCCAGTCGGCCCATGGCAACACGCACAGTACTTGGTAAATACGGATCGTCCGCGTGCGATGATCGCCGGCAGGATCAGCCCTTGCTCGTTCGGCTTGTAGGGGTTCTCCAGTTCCTGGCCGGCGAGGGCCGCACTCGCATCCGTTGCTTCATAGTGCAATGGCAGCAAGCCTTGAGGGATTGTGTGTGGCACGGGCGCCTGGAACGTGATTCCGTCCGGTAGCACGCTGCTGCTGGACAATGCCGAGCTGGCCGGCGAGCGAAACATCTCGCGAAACACTTCCCAATTCGGCCTGGTTGGATTCCTGACGCCGAAGACGACTGTGATCGCAAGAAACAATAAAAATGCGGCCAACGTCCAATTGACAGCACCCAGCCACGTCTGCGAGCGAGGGGCACGAGTCAAGTCGTCATTCAATGGTGCTCGCGATTCGTTCAATTCGAGCACTCGATCTTCAATTGCCAAAGGATGGCTGGTTTCAAACGTGGCGCGCACTTCTTCCAGGTCCATGGCGGCTGTCTCATGTTCCACGACCAACGCGAAACGGTCGTCGGTGGTTCCTGGCACGATCGTGGAAGAGCGTTTACCGGGCCAGAGACGCGAAATGGCGAACAGTACGATCACGGTACCGAGTCCGGCAAAAAGCACCATCATCTCGAAAATGGCCGGGGCGAATGCGGGGAGCGAATTCCACGGTTTGCCACCAATATTTACCGGCCAACTGACTGCGGAAGTCCAGAATTGGAACCACGTAATGAAAATGACGCCGAGGGCGCCAAACGCAAAGCACACCCACGTCAGTCGGGACGGCTTCAGACCCATCGCTTTATCCAGGCCGTGCACGGCATACGGCGTGTACGCGTCGAGGATTGTCAAACCGGCCTGGCGAGCGGCGCGGGCACCCGCCAGCAGACCGTCCTCGCTTTCGTAGGTTGCTACCAAAATCCGCTTACTCATCGGTGCGTGTACTTTCCGAAGTCAGGTGTCTTGCGGCCCGTTCCAAATACTTAGTCATGAGTTCGAAGCACGCCCTTGATTTCACCGATCGATATCATGGGCAACAAACGACAGAAGATAAGGAAACAGGTAAAGAATAATCCGAAACTGCCAATGAGCGTTGCCACCTCTATCACGGTCGGGGTATAGGACGCCCAACTGGACGGTAGAAAGTCGCGGTGAAGCGAAATCACAATAATCACGAATCGCTCGAACCACATGCCGATGTTCACGAAAATCGTAATGATGAACAGGAGAATCAGGTTCGATCGAACGGCTTTGAACCAGAGTAGCTGAGGAATCACGACGTTGCAGGTTACCATCGTCCAGTATGCCCAGGCCATTGGGCCCATCGCTCGGTTGATTGACGCGAATTGTTCGTACGGATTCCCTGAGTAAAGTGCCATGAAGACTTCCGTGGCATAGGCAAATCCGACTATCAAGCCGGTCGTCAGCATCAGTTTGGCCATCGGATCAATTTGCCGCATCGTGATGTAGTCTTCCAGGTGGGCCACTTTGCGAGCAATCAATAGGAGGCTCAACACCATGGCCAAGCCGGAAAAAATCGCCCCGGCCACGAAGTAGGGTGGAAGAATCGTGGTGTGCCAACCGGGGATCACACCGGTTGCGAAGTCGAAGCTGACAATCGTGTGAACAGATACGACCAGTGGTGCGGCCAGCCCGGCCAGCAGCAGGTAAACTAGTTCATAGCGATGCCATGTCTTGAACGAACCGACCCAGCCAAGACTGAAAAAGCCGAGCACGCGTTTTCGCAGCGGGTGTCTTGCTCGATCGCGAGCGGTGGCAAGATCCGGAACCAGTCCGACATACCAGAAGGTCAAGGAGATCAAGAAGTACGTACTGATCGCGAAGAAGTCCCAGACAAGAGGGGAACGAAAGTTGATCCAGAGTGAACCACGTGTATTGGGGTACGGAAACATCCAGTAGGCCAGCCAGGGACGTCCCATGTGGATCAGAGGAAAGGTGCCCGCACACATTACGGCGAAAATCGTCATCGCTTCCGCGGACCGATTCACGGCCGTTAGCCACTTCTGCCGGAAGAGGAACAGGATTGCGGAAATTAACGTGCCTGCATGGCCGATGCCGATCCAAAACACGAAGTTCGTAATATCGAATGCCCATCCGACCGTGCGATTCAAGCCCCAAGTGCCGATCCCCGTTGCGACCTGGTATGTCACCGCGATGGTGCCGGCCAGCAGCATCGTGCTGGAAACGCAGAATGCCGCCCACCAAAGGGAATTCGGCTTCCGCTCCATCGGCTCGCAGATCTCGCGAGTGACAGCACCGAGCGTCTTGTTTCCCAAGACCAGCGGAGCACTTTCGGTCATCGTTGCTTCAGACATGATGATTATGTTCCTCGCCTCCTTCTCGGTTGCGAACGACGCGGAGGTATCCGACGGTCGGTCGCACGTTTAGCTCAGCCAGCACCTGGAAACAGCGGGGCGATTCGGTTGCCTTGGCAATGGCACTTTTCGGATCGTTCAGATCACCGAATACGATCGCTTTGGAGGGACACGATTGCTGGCACGCCGTTTGGATGTCGCCGTCGGCCAGCTCTACGCCGCGGCGTTTCGCTTCAAGCTTGGCACTTTGAATGAGTTGCACACAGAAGCTGCACTTTTCCATGACGCCTCGCGTTCGCACGGTCACGTCTGGATTCATCGCAAGATTCTGTACTTTGTCCGGATGTGCGTAATTGAACCAGTTGAAACGGCGCACTTTATAGGGGCAGTTGTTGGCACAGTATCGAGTTCCGACACACCGGTTGTAGACTTGCTGGTTCAATCCTTCATCGCTGTGTGCGGTGGCAATCACGGGACAGACGGTTTCGCACGGGGCATTGTCGCATTGATGGCACATCATCGGCTGGTACAGCACGTCGACATCGGCCCCTTCGCCCGTGTAGTAGCGATCGATTCGCAGCCAGTGCATCTCGCTACTTCGACGCACTTCGTCGCGGCCAACAACGGGTACATTGTTTTCCGCTTGACAGCTGACGGCACAGGCCGAGCAGCCTGTGCACTTATTCAAATCGATAATCAATCCCCAATGGTGCCCCGTGTAGCGATGGTCGTCCGGCCACAATGTCTCACCTTCAAAATGCAGATGATGTCCGGCCTTGGGATCGTTCTGGTATGCGGCCAGTGTCGTCTGCTCGACATTGGGACGTCGCCGGCCACCAGGCAATTGCTGCTCGGCCGGCACGTCGAGACTTTGGTATTTCTGGGTGCGAGCCAGGCGAACGTGTCGACCCGTTCGCTCTACTTCAACACTGTCGCGATCATAATGCAATCGCCCGTCAGCCAGTCGCAGTAACGGTGCCGCGTTTTTTCCGACCAGCCCATTGTCGCCTGTCGTGGGATGCCCCTAGATCCACTCGGGACCGATCGCTGCAAAACGGTCCGTGCCCTTCCGGCCATATCCCAACGCGATGGCAATGGTCTCAGGATGTTGTCCCGGTTGAACAAGTGCGGGCAATTCGAACGGTTTACCAGTACCCGTTTTCAAACGTACGATATCGCCCGTTTGAATCCCCAATTCCATGGCTTGTTCCGGAGCCATGCAGACATAGTTATCCCACGTCGCTTTCGAGATCGGATCGGGCAATTCCTGGAGCCAAGGGTTGTTCGCGTGCCGGCCATCGAGAAGGCTGATTTTTGGATAGAGGATCAATTCGAATGTATCGGCTTTCGTTTCCGAAGTCTGGGTGACCAGGGCCTTGGGCTGCTTGAATTGCGTCGCCCCCTTGGTTGCAGGCTTGACGGTCGCAAAGCCGTCGTGGACCGTGCGATCCCAAAAGCTCTGAAATGGCGTCGTCGTCGTGCTTCTGGGATGAACGACCTTCTTACAATAACTCTGAACGGTCTCGTAGTCGTTGGCCTTATGTCCCATCCAGACTGCCAAGCTATTGAGCAATGACCGCGTGTTGCCCAGGGGGCGAATCGCCGGTTGCGCAACGCTCACCACACCATCGACCGGTTCCGCATCGTGCCACTGCTCCAACCAGTGCCCTTCCGGGCAAACATATTTGCTTGCACCGGCCGTTTCGTCGTCCTGTTGTGAAAAACTGACTGTCAACGGAAGCTTCTTCAAAAGGGGGAGAAGTTTGGCACCGCCCGGCAAATCGTAAATGGGGTTGACGTCCACGATCAGCAGTGCATCGACCATCCCCTGACGAATCTCATCGAGCAGTTCAGTCAATTGGACGTCGTCGCCCTGTTTCTGGCGGGAAGGTGCGTCAATATCAATCGTGTGACCGTACGCACCGAGCAGCTCATTAACCAGATTGCACACCTGTTGTGTCGAAAGATCCTGGCTGCCGCAGACAACAAGTGCCTTGCCGCGGGCATTCCAAAGTCGATTGGCAATCTCTTGCAACGTTGTTTGATCGATCGGCGACTTGGGCAAGGATTCTTGAGGGATGTTCTCTCCTGCTTTTTCGGCGAGTAGTTTGGCGAGATGGCTTAGCACGA
Organism: Planctomycetota bacterium; assembly: GCA_024274855.1. GTDB lineage: Bacteria > Planctomycetota > Planctomycetia > Pirellulales > Pirellulaceae > JAJSAJ01. Next base: position 6,044 of record JAJSAJ010000148.1, read on the forward strand.
CCCCAATCTGACCGGGCAAGATCTGGATACGTTGATCCGCATTAGCGCCGGTGACGGACATCCGACTTTCCAGCTGGAGGTGGTGGGACATTGCCGGTGGATCACCATGCGGCAGGCGTTTCGTCTGGTATTCGGCCGCGAACTGAACAGGCGAAATCCACGTTCCAAGGAAGTCCGCATCGAAGCTGACAATGACGTCTGCCCGGTCGAATCGAAAGCGAGGCAAGACGCGTTTTCCATGAGTCTGCTTATGGGCATCTAGAATGGCCGACGTCGAAAGCGGATCGTAGGTGACGTGTCGCCCGTTCTTGAACTGGTCGAGAAACTCGGCGATTGTCGCTGCGCGTGTCAAGCCGACCGTGGTACCTGTTAGGAGACGAACGGCACCATCACGTTGTCGGATCGCGTCAAGTTGCTCAATAATCGCTGTATCGACGGCGGCCCAGTCGGTTGCCTTGCCGTTGGAACGGGGCCCTTTCAGGCGGTGACTGTCGTAGAGCGACAACAGGGAAGCTTGACCGGTCGCACAAAGTCCGCCCTGGCTCAATGGATGCTGAGGGTTGCCTTCCAGTTTGATTGGCCGTCCATCACGACTCTTTACCAGGCATCCGCAGGCAGCACTGCAGCCGCCACAAACGGTTGCGTAGTCGGCGGTGTTTCCGGGAAATGCCCCTTCGACACCGAGTGCCGGGGCCATCGCATATTGGTCGGGAGCTCGACCGCATCCTTCCAACGCGGAGACGAACAGGGCAAAACCTGTAGCTTCGAGGAATCCGCGGCGGCTGAATCGTGACTCGTTTTCTGGCATGGAATGCCTCCGCATCAATGATGACACGCGTCGCAATCGGTCGACGCATTCACTCGTGTTCCATTCAGGCCGTTCTGGTTGACATCTCGGTGGCAATTCACGCACCAACCCATCGCCAGGTTTCCGAACTGGCTAATACGTTCCATGGCCTGAACCTTGCCATGGCAATATTGGCATTCGACTCCAGCCACAACGTGGGGGCTGTGGTCAAAGTAGACAAAACTCGGCAAGTTGTAGACCTTGACCCAAGGAATAGGTTTGGGAGTCTTGCCGTCGATAGACGCGAGTTCTTTTTTGGGATCGAGTGCCAACGCATCGTAGATCTTGGCGACTTCGGGAGAAAGAACAGGGCGAATATCACGTTTCTCTTTCTTGGCCGCCTTGTCCTCGGCGAGTAACGCGCCGAACGTTGACCTGACGAATCGATGGCAGTTCATGCAGGTGCTGGCGGCCGGAATACCGGCATGCCGCCCGTGCTCGGCCGCACTGTGGCAGTACTGGCAGTCGATAGCCAGTTCACCCGCGTGCTGGCGATGCGAGAACGCGATCGGCTGTACGGGCCGATAGCCTTCCTGATTGTTCGGCAGGTGACGTCGAGATCCATCGGCAATCAACATCAACAGGGCGACGACGATACCGATGGCCAAAACGACGGTGATGGATTTGTGCCGCATGGTCTTCCTCAACACTTAATCTTGGCGCCGGGACGAGCGTAGAACCACCAGTTCACGGCAAGACAACTCACGTAGTAAACTGCGAATCCGTACAGTGCGTATTGAGGTGTGCCCGCCTTGATCTGTGTGGCGAAAATCTTGGGGATCAAATACGCACCATAAGCCGCAATGGCCGATGTCCAGCCCAGCACGGGACCTGCTTGTTCCTTCGAGAAAATCATCGGGATCATGCGGAACGTCGATCCGTTGCCAATCCCCGTCGTGGCGAACAAAACGACAAACGTGATCAGAAACGGCCAGAAGTACTGTTCCGGCGTCTCGGATGCGTTGGCCAACGACACGAACCAACCGGCCAGAACGGTCGCGAAAACCATGACCCAGGTGTCCCATTGGGTCACGCGAGCACCGCCAAGTTTGTCGGCAAGCCAACCCCCAACAGGGCGAATCAATGCACCCACCGCCGCGCCGATCCAAATATACCGAGACGTAATCAGGCCGTTTGTCGGCGTCACAAAGACGTCATCCATCAACTTGGGAAATGCATTGGCATATCCGATGAACGAACCGAACGTCATTGTGTATAGCCAAGTCATGACCCAATTGTGCTTGTTGCTGAAGATCGCGAACTGGGCATTGAGGCTTTCCTGGATTGGCCGAGGCGTCATATAACGCATCATCAGTAACGTCGCAATGACGGAGACCGCCAGGACGACGAAAATCCAAATGAGTGAGGGGATGGCGTCGGGTTTCAGGAAAACCAACAACACGATGCCGATTCCCGAACCGGCAAAACCAAGCGTCTGAAGCCACAGATACTTGCCGATCGCGGCGGGAGCCGGTCCACACTTGTGCTGTGGTAAGTTGTTCATCCAGAACCAGGCCCCAATGGCCAAAAGGGTCATGATGGGAACCCAGATCAGGGCCGCGTTCGGAATCCAAATCCCCTCGTGAGGCTCGCCACTAAATGGCCCGAACAGTTTGATCGTGATCACCCACGGAATCAGAAACTGCATTACACTCACGCCGGCGTTGCCCAGCCCAGCGTTCAATCCCAACGCCAATCCCTGCATCCGCTTGGGAAAGAAAAACGAGATGTTCGACATGCTCGACGCGAAAGCACCGCCTCCCACGCCAGACAAGGCCGCCAGAACCACGAAGAGCCAAAACGGAGTGTTCGGGTTGCGCAGCAGAATCCCCGTCAACAGTGCCGGGACGATCAACAAGACCGTCGTCATGAACTTGACGTTTCGCCCACCGCAGATGGCAATCATAAACGAGTTCGGGATGCGCAAGGTCGCTCCCGCAAGGCCCGCTACGGCCGGAAGTGTGAACAACAGTGCGCGGTATCCCGCCTCGTCGTACGGCTGACCGCCGTTCCAGGCAGTAAATGCAAACAGGCTTTCGTCCGCGAAATGCAGTCGTTGAATGATCTTGGCCAGCATGCCCCAATACAACCACACGTAAAATCCGCACAGCAGATTCGGGATCGAAATCCAGAGATTCCGATAAGCGATCGACTTGCCAGTCGAATCCCAGAATTGCGGGTCGTCGACGTCCCATCGTTCCGGAGTGCGTGCCATGGTGTTGATCCTTGTCGACAAAACGGGTCGACCGTGTCTATTTGTTGGGAGAGTTATGCTCTGTATTATTAACGTCAAAGATCGTTAAGTGTTTGACAAAGTTCCAGCGACCAACGGGAGCGGGCCATCGGGGCCCCGATCGGCAGCTCGGAGTCGGTTGCCGCCCTGCCGCTTCGCGTGACTCACGCCTCGTTCGGCAGCGTGTCGATCTTTTGGGCCGTTTCCGGCGACTCTTTCTTCTCCATCTTGCGTATGGCCAGATGCATCCAGATCATGCAGATGGCGATCAGGACGAAGAAAAACATCCAGCATGTCGTCCACAATCCAGTCCATCGAAGCAAGTAACCAAAGATGACCGGGCAGACAAAGCCGCCAAGGCCACCCAATACGCCGACAATTCCGCCAACGACGCCGACGTCATTCGGGAAGTAGTCGGGAATGTGCTTGTAAACGCCCGCCTTGCCGATTCCCATGGCCGCACCCATGATCAAACTCAAAATCGTGAATATCCAGACATTGGCTTGAAAGAAGACGTGCGTCACACCTCGCGCAAGCAGGTCTTTACGTTTCACTTTGTCACCTACCGCCACCGCCGCCTCTTGCCACGATTGCATTCGTGGAAGAATCAAGAACCCCGAGTTGCGCTCCTTTTGCGACACGAGTTCGTTCTGCTTCGTCTTAAGCTGATACTCCAGCTTGCGGTCTTTCGTCGCCACAACGATCATCGAGTCGGAAACCGAGACGACTTCACCACTCAGCTTGGCCATGACTCCGCTGCCTGGTGAGTGGATATCCATTTGCGGAACGATCAACAACCCGGCGCACATCAGACAGGTCCCGAAAACCCAATACATTACGGTCCGGGCGCCCCATTTGTCCGACATCCAACCACCGGCTGCTCGAATCAGACCTGAGGGAAGACTGTTGCAAGCGGCCAGCAGACCGGCCGAGGCCACGGTCATCGTGTAGACATTGACGTAATAGGGGACCAGCCATTGCGCCAGCGCGACAAATCCACCAAAGACAAAGAAGTAATAGAGGCCAAAACGCCACACCCGCATAACCTTCAAGGGCTGGAGACGTTGCATCAGCGTCTTGTGCGCGCTGCCCGCGGGTATGCGGGTCTTCGTCGTCAGTAAGAACAAAAGGCCGGTTGCAAACAGGGCCGCTGCATAAATCTTTGGCAAAGTTCGCCAACCTTCAATGTTCGCCCCGCCGTCGGTCAAGATCTTAAGAATGCGAGGTGCGAAAATGGTTGTCAGTGCTGCCCCCGCATTGCCGGCTCCGAAAATACCTAAAGCGGTCCCCTGAAGACGTCTTGGAAACCAGACCGACGTATAGGCGATCCCAACGGCAAAACTGGTCCCGCAGAAACCAAACCCGAGCCCGGCCAGAAAAAAGCCCCAGTAACTGTCACAGTAACTGACCATGTACATGGCCGCCGCGGAAAAGAGAAGCAGCAGACCATAAACGATCCGACCACCCCACTTGTCCGTTGCAATGCCCAGCGGCAATCGGAAAATCGCACCAGTCAAGACCGGGATCCCGATCAACCAGCCCATCTCGGCCGGTCCCCATGGATAAACATTGTTCTCGACCAGAAAAGTAATCAACACCCCGTTCATCATCCAGGCTGCAAAGCAAACCGTGAATGCGAACGTATTCATGGCCAGGATCCACCAGGCCTGCCGCCGTTGTTCCGGACTCGCGGAATCTTCTAACACGGAACGTTACCTCACGAAAACGGATTTGTGCGATCAAACAAGAGGCCAGGATGCGAACCCGCCTGCCGGCCTATTTGTCAGAGTACCACCGCACCACCTGCGGACGACGCCATAGATACGGGTTCGGCACCACCAGGATGTGGACCAGTCGAGTAAAGGGAAACAGGCCGATCACTAGGAACGCATTAGCGAAATGCCATTTCACCAGCCAGGGTAATCCCGTGACGCTTGCAATGTCGGGTCGCAATTCGGTCAAGGACCAAAGATACGGTGCGATCGATGCCGCGAACCACGAGGATCCCCAGGGAACAAATATTGCAATGCTGATTCCCGTGCCCGCCTGAATTAGCAAAAGAACCAGCAAGATCCAGTCGGAAACGGTCGTGACGACACGGACTTTGGAAACGGTCAGACGCCGCACCACGATACTGATCAATCCGACCAGGGTCGCAATGCCCGCTGCCAACGCGAACACTTCCAGCACGTACAACCGGCCAGGCTGGCGGTTCCAGGCCGTGATCACACTCGGAGTCAAGAACGCCACAAAGTGCCCAAGCAACACAATGATGATTCCGTAATGCATCGGTACGACGGACCAGAAGTGTTGGCGATTCTCCAAAAACTGCGATGATAGACTCGAATACGTGAACTTCGCCGTGCGATAGCGCTGGATGGTAACCAACACCATCGTGAACACAGCCACGTAAGGCAGCACCAGCATCAGGGGCACGTCCAGGTATTTGAATAGATCGTTAAGATAACTGGATAGTATGTCCATCATTGATCTCCTCGAAGCCGCGCTGGCAAGAGTGCTGAATCACCTCGACAATGCACTGAATCAGGTCAAGATAGGGCGAACCATCACGCTGCAGGCCGTCCGTCAGTTTCGCAAGGGCCGGTAACACACACGCTTCGGCAAACTTCACCGCTTCCGGCGGACTCATTTTTCCGAGCAAGGTGAGTACATGGGTCAAGTGATCCGGCAACTCCGACGACTCCGGCACCGTGTGGCGACGTAGTTCCTGCCGCAGGCGTACCAGCAGCGCCCCGCGATGGTAATCCTCGCCAAACAGATGCCAGCCGATTTCCAGAGCATGTGCCGGATTGTGATCGAATGTTCGCGTGAATAACTCCTGAGCATCGGAGACCGTCATTGGATCGACTGCGGTCAAGAACCGATCCAACCGGTCGGTTGCGGCCGGCGTGGCACACTGATCGACCGATTGCCGACATTGCCGCAGTCGTTGCGGCCAATCGGAACTCGGGTAATCCAGACACGCGGCTAGTGCTGAATAGAGTGATTCTTGCATGAGCGACTTCTTCCGGCGTTTTGTTTGTCTTGAGTCAAATGCCAAGGCGGTGTGCAAAGTGTTCCGTTCCCAATTGGCAGTCCTTGGCCATTGCGTTTGACCACCAAGTGTCCATATTTATAGGCCTCTCTTGGGGGCTGCCAGGAACCCGAATCCAGCCGATTTCTTACGGTCCATCGGATCCTCTGTCGATTCGACCGCTTCCTCACGATGAGCCGGCGGGATAACAAACCGCTCGTCGACCGTGTTGAGTGCCGATAGCCGATAGATCGCATCAGCTTCTTCCGGCGAACAATCCGCTTCACTCAGCATGCGTCGAGCGGTTTCCATGTCGACATCGCCGACTGTTACCGCGCGCCGATACCATCGTGTCGCCTTGAGTTTTTTCAATGCATAGCGGACCTTCGATTCGTTGCCCGTACCTAGCAGGTTAGCCAGAAACTGGATCGGCACGCGGGACTGGTCGATGTCATGGAACAGCTGATCACTTTCGTGCTGGATTGTGCTGTCGTTCTTACTTGACAAGACAGGTGACATCGGCGGCACGTAAAACAGCATTGGTAACGTGCGGTATTCCAAGTGAGGTGGAAGGGCGAGTTTCCATACTTTGACGAATTGGTAAACGGGCGACTGTTGTGCGGCCTTGATCGTCGAGTCTGGGATTCCAGCTTTTTTCGCCTCCGCGATCACCTCGGGATCGTTAGGATCCAGGATCATATCACGGTGGGCGTCGATCAGGCCGTCGTCGTCCGTCTTGGCGACCTCCTCGATCCGATCGGCATCGTAAAGGAGCACGCCAAGGAACCGAATTCGTCCAACGCACGAATGGAAACAAGCGGGTGCCTGTCCCGTTTCGACGCGAGGGAAGCAGAGTATGCATTTTTCCGATTTCCCTGTGTTCCAATTGAAGTAGGTTTTCTTGTATGGGCAAGCTGAAACACAAGATCGCCATGCACGACAGCGTTTCTGATCCAACAGAACAATCCCGTCTTCTCCACGTTTGTACAACGCGCCGGATGGACAAGAAGCGACGCAAGCGGGATTCAGGCAATGGTTGCAGATGCGAGGGAAGTAGAAGAAGACCAAGCGTTGAACGGCAAACAGCTGCCGCCGCTGGTCCTCGGTAAGTCCGGCCAGATTTGGGTCGTTCTCCGCGTAGATAGGCGATCCGCTCAGGTCGTCGTCCCAGTTCGGTCCGGATTCGATATCGATTTGTTCACCGGTTATCATCGAGATCGGCAGTGCGGCCGGCTGATCCGAACCCTCGGGCGCATTGAACAGGTTCTGGTAGTCGTATTCCCAAGGTTCGTAGTAGTCATCCAACGTCGGCATGCTGGGGTTGTGGAAAATATTGGCCACGACCTGAGCCTTGCTGGTCGATCGCAGTTGCAGTTTCCCATTGGCATCCCAGCCGCCGTGATACTTGTCCTGATCTTCCCACAAACTGGGGTATCCTGTACCAGGCTTCGTTTCGACATTATTCCACCACATGTACTCCGTACCGCGGCGATCGGTCCAGATATTCTTGCAGGCAATGCTGCAAGTATGACAGCCGATGCACTTGTCCAGGTGAAACACCATCGATGTTTGCGCGCGAACCTCCACAATCAAGCTCCTGTTAATCTACCATTTGAGTTCGGGAAGTTTGCGGACCAGGATATGCGTGTCCCGATTGCACCCGGTCGGTCCCCAATAGTTGAAATGATACGTGAATTGGCCGTAGCCTCCGGCCATCAAGTTCGGCTTCAACCGAGTGCGGACCAGGCTGTTGTGCCCACCGGCTCGCTTGAATTTCCGCAAGGGCGAGCGTGGTACCGACAACGTGCGTTCCGGCGAATGATATTGGATACAAATCCCAGGTGGGATGCGGGCGGAAACGACGGCACGTGTGACCACGACTCCGTGATCGTTATGCACCTCCACCCAGTCGTTATCGACAATCTCGAGTTCCAACGCATCTTTGTCGTTAACCCACAGCGGCTCAACACCTCGGGACAGCGTTGACATACGATGGTTGTCACCATAGGTGGAGTGAATATGCCATTTTCCATGCGGGGTCAGATAATTCAGTGTCAGCGTGGTGCCGACCGCTTCGCTGAACTTCAAGTCGGCGAACTCTGTCGGTAAAGGCTTCGGCTTGTACGTCGGCACGTGTTCGCCGAATTGCAGATAGAGGGGATGGTCCAGATAGAAATGTTGCCGGCCGGTCAAGGTTCGCCAGGGAACCATGTTTTCCGTGTTGTAGGTAAACGGAGCGTAGGCTCGGCCGTCGGTCACCAGTCCCGACCACATGGGACTGTTCAGCAGGCGGAACGGTCGCGTCTGGAGCCCCTCGTAGGTTATTCGCGTGGAACGATGGCCCTCGGCCAGATGGACCAGGGAAAGCCCCGTCTTTTTCTCCATGTTTTCATAGGACCGGTACGCCAACTCGCCGTTGGTCACGGTGGCGAATCGGAGGACCATGTCGCAGACCGATTGGTCTTCTGCAAGCGACGGATAGGTCGTGCCATTCCATGTTTCGGTCGGGCACTCGGCAATCGCTGCTTCGTAGACATCTTCACAGGGGTAACTCGTGCCATGTGCTCCCAGGCCATTACGAACGAGCGGCCCAAAGGACATAAACTGATTGTGGAGGTTGGCATAGTCGCGCGTGACCACTTTGATTGCGGGCATCGTCTTGCCGGGGATCGGCTCGACTTCCCCCTTTGCCCAGTCCTTGAGTTCCGGTTGAGCGATCTCGGCGGGGCTATCATGAGCCAGTGGCGCAACGATCACATCCTGAACGGGTTCGGGAAAGTGGCTCGCGGCCAACTCGGAGAACTTCTCCGACAACGCCTTGAAGATTTGCCAGTCGCTTCGGGAC
>JAJSAJ010001120.1 GCA_024274855.1 Planctomycetota bacterium
AACATGGTGACTGCCGCACTGAGAATCAGTGATCGTATTCGCATGGAATTATCCCCCCATGTGTTATCGCCCGATAAATCCAATCGACCCAAAACGCCCGCAAATCAAGTTCAAGGCGCATGGCCGGAAAAGTCGTATGCAGCTTTCCTAGATTCAAGACAGATGCAACAACGGACTAGCATGGGCACTTTGAGAGGCATGGATAACCTCAAAGTCTGCGATTCCGGCCGACCAACGGCTAAAACCGCCGCGTAGAATCCTGATTTGCGCCCTGTTGCCGGTCAAAATTCAGGATCGCCGTATAAAAAAACGCAAACAAAGTCGCAAAACTCGAGGGAGTATGGTGCCGCACGCCCACTTCCGCGGGGCACGTGCTGCCCGACCGACCAAAACGTCCATCCCAATCTGCACTTGGCGAACCTGTTATCATGGTTCTGTTTTCATTCGCTCAACCGGCCCTCGATGCGGGCCACACGATCTCCCGAAGATCGCCCGATCAACCGAAAGGACGCGCCGCAATGAACGTTCGACCACAACACGTGTTGCTGCTTGGCCTGGCAGCTTGCCTGATCAGTCTTGGCACAAATCGAGCTTTCCCTATCGAGCCGATTCCGAACCGGATCGTGGTTCTGACTTTCGACGATTCCGTCAAGTCACACTTCACAATCGTTCGTCCAATCTTGAAACGGTTTGGATTCGGAGCAACGTTCTTCATTACCGAAGGATTCGACTTTGCGACGAACAAGGATGACTACATGACATGGTCACAAATCGCCCAATTGAACCATGATGGTTTTGAAATTGGCAACCACACTCGAGATCATATGCCGGTCACGGTTGATAACCTGGATCGACTTTCCGAACAACTCGAAGCAATCAATATACAGTGTCTCAAGAACGGGATTCCACGTCCGGTATCTTTCGCTTATCCCGGCAATGCGTTCGATTTCGGCGCGTTGCCGATCCTGGAGAAAGCCGGCATTCAATTCGCACGGCGGGGGACCGAACCAGAATTACCTTACGATGCTGGTGGTGGGTTCGGCTATGAAGTTGGGCTCGATCATCCTCTCTTGATTCCGACGGCTGGTGACGCGCGACCGACTTGGAAACTCGAAGACTTCGTAGGGGCCGTAAAGAAAGGCCGGAGCGGTCGCATCGCCGTGTTACAGTTTCACGGAGTGCCTGATCGAGCCCATCCGTCGGTGCATACGCCGCCCAATCGGTTCCAGAAGTACATGCAGTACTTGGCCGATCACCACTATACCGTTCTGGCACTTCGCGAGTTGAGGCGTTTCGCTGCCGAGCGGCGTCTGCCGAGCCGATCGGAGATGGTTATCAACGATCGCAAGACCATGTTGGCCACCGGCCGACCGTTGACCAACAGCCGCGAGCTGATTTCGGATGATGATCTCCGAACTTGGCTGGAGAATATGATCGTCTATCATCATTTCAGCATGGCCGAGATGGTTGCTGCAACGGGACTGGATCAAGACCAGATCAAGGCTGCTGTGGATCGATTCCGTATCGATCCCAGCGATCGACCGGCACGTCAATCCAACGATCCGCTAACCGTGCTCCCCTACCCTGGAGGCCGCCACCCGAGAATCGGATTCCGAGACGGCGAGATCCGCCCACAACGAGAAACCAAGTGCAGTGTGTTCTTGCCGTGGAAAACGCTCGATTACGTTGTCCTGGATGTCCCAGAAGCCCTGTGGGTAGATGGGCCTAAAGGCCGGGAACTACTCTATCTGGCGCACACCGACGTACCTACAATTTGGGACAAACAATCGGTCGTCTTGGACAGGACGGAGTGGTCGCGCACTGCAGATGGACAGCTTACAATGCAACGCCGATTACCTAACGGAATCTCGTTTGGTACAAACGTTCGCTCAACGCCCACATCCGTTGAGCTAGAAATGTGGATTACAAATGGTACGGACCGGAAACTGACCGGGCTGCGGCTCCAGAACTGTGTGATGTTGGGCCATGCCTCTGAATTCGCTCAGCAGACGAACGGCAACAAGCAGTTCTTCAGCCCGTACACCGTCTGCCGCAACTCGGCTGGCACCCGCTGGGTAATCATTGGCTGGAAACCTTCAGCTCGCATGATGTGCAATCCCGCCTGTCCCTGTATGCATTCGGATCCACAGTTTCCGGACTGCGGCCCCGGCGAGACCCAACGCGTCGTTGGTCGATTATCGTTCTATGAGGGTACGCACATCAAGGACGAAATCGAACGGATTGCCGCGACCAAGTGGCAGCACGACCGGTGATTCCATTTTGACAGCACTGCATTCGAGGACGCATGCCACATTCCGGACTCCACACGACCATGACGAAGATTCGCCTCAAACCAACCGGCGAATCGGTACCAGATTACACCAGCAAATCACGCGATAACCTTTTGTCTTCCCACAACTAAGGCGGCAGGGCCGCCAAACAAATCGTTGAACGGACGTAAACGTCCGTCAGACAACCTGTGTGCACGGCGCGCACATCCTACACCGTAAGACACTAGCGAGGCCTTTCCATGGTACGTCGAACACTTGTCTTGACTGGCAGTTTCAGCCTTCTAATGATCGTGATGAACACACGTCTTTCAGCCGGTGACGCGCAACAGGTCCTTCTTTGGCCCGACGGCGCACC
>JAJSAJ010001121.1 GCA_024274855.1 Planctomycetota bacterium
CATTTGGCATTGGAAAGAGTATGCCCCCGCTGCGCCTCTCGATGATAAATGAGTAATGTGAAATGACTAATGATAAATCGGGCGTGCCGGAAATCGGGGAAAACTCCGGTGCTAACACGCCGGCAGACGAAAACCCCGTGAACGACTACCATACCTCCACCATGAAGGCACGTGGCAACCCATCAGACGATGGGTTGGCAACATGTGCAGATCCAACCGGAGCACTGTGGGGAAATCTATTTTGCCTTATCTCGCTATTTTTTGCATTTTACCCTCAACTTCTCCTTGACGTCACTCTCGCCTTTCGGCACAATCCGTGCCGCGGGCAAGTTCTGGCAAGGCAGCCGACCGAAGTCGTGGCGGGATGCCCTTTCCGGAAACGTAATCGATCGAGAAAGTCAGTTCTATGCGACACTGGGTACTCATCTTAACGATTTGGTTTGGTTTCGCCACATTCGGCTCGGCCCGGGATCTCTATGTGAACAATATGGCCGGCAATGACCGTTATGACGGCCGCGTTCCGACGACCGAGGGCAAGAAGCTCGGGCCGTTGCACACCATCGCGCGAGCGCTGCGAATCGCCCAAAAGGGCGACCGAGTGATCATTGCCAACACGGGGCAGCCGTACCGAGAGAGCATCACACTGCAGGGCGGCCGGCACAGCGGATTACGCGCCGCGCGGTTCGAGTTGATTGGTAACGGCGCGGTTTTGGATGGCTCGCGTGACATACCAGCAAATGCGTGGACTTGGTACAGTGGCAATGTGTTTCGATACCGGCCGGTGAAGATGCACTTTCAGGTGCTGTACCGCAATGGCAAGCCGGCCGAGCGCGTTCAAGTGACCGAGGCGGCACGGATCGACGACCTGAAACCGTTGCAATGGTGTCTGTTCGAGGGCCAGATTTATTTTTGCACGGAACCAGGCAATTTACCTCAGAACTATGATCTGGCTCACACCACCTTGCCGGTCGGAATCACGTTGTACGAAGTACGTCATGTGACCATCCGGGATCTGGTCGTCCAAGGATTTCAGCTGGACGGCGTCAATGCCCATGACGGTGTAACAGGCACGACGCTGATCGGTCTTACCTGCCGAGGCAACGGTCGCAGTGGCATATCGGTGGGCGGTGCGTCGCGTGTCCAAATCCAAGCCTGTCTTATCGGGAACAATGGAGCGGTTCAGTTCCGGGCCGAGGGACCATCGCATGCGCAGTTGGTCGGGTGTGATTTGGTGGGCACGGACGCCGCACCGGGGATCGACCGCAACAAGCCAAGCGAAGTGACCGAGTCACGCTGACAGCGTCTGGCCGAAGCTTGATTAGTTTTCACCGTTTGTCGGGCGAGGTCTGCTGGTGTTCGACTTCCTCCAGAACGTCCCGCACTTCACGTCGGCTGGTCCAATAGACGGCCACTCCAATCGCCGCAACCAGGATGGTCATCAGCCTAAAGGTCAATGCGACCAAGACCCCGGACACATCCATATTGGCTGCAGCTGGAACGAGCTTATAGAGTTGATCGATCGCGAATTCGAATGCGCCAAATCCGGCCGGCATGAAAGGAATCGCGCCGGCCAGCATGCCTAGAGGAACGATTACCAGGTGCTCGGCGAAAGAGGGCGGATACTCGAACAAAGCGTTTGCAACGCCGAAAAGAGACAGGGCAAACAGCAAATGCGTACCGATACTCATCAGAATCGCAACTAGCAGGATTCCCCAACGCGTTCGATAGATGCGAACGGCCACGATCAGCCGTTCGAGCGTCGGTCCCACTTTGGGCAGATTGGCCAGCATTTCGGATAGGGCACCGGTAGTAAACCCGGGAATCATCAGCAGCAAGATGCCAACACCGCCCACCGCCGTCGAAATCAGCGTTACGCGACAAATCGTGGCAACTTGAACTGTCGCGTTCGGGACGCCACGGACCAGAATCACGCTACTCGTGACAAGCAGCAGCGCATAGAGGCCGATGATCCGGTCAACCAACACGGTAGCGACCGCTTCCGGACGCCGCCCGGGTTGTTCACGCGCCAGGAAATAGGCTTTGAACAGATCGCCCCCGACCGACCCGGCGGATACAAAATTGAACAGATAACCAAGAAAACCGAGCCGGAATGCATCGCGCATGCGGAACTTCAAGTTCAGCGCGCGGACCAACAAGTACCATCTCGCAAACGTGAGGCAAACGGCCGTCAGCGTGCACAAAAAAGCTGCGCCAAGCATCGGCAGATTCTTGGGGCGATCACGCAATTGCTCGAAGTCGCCCTGCGGTACGTTGGCTAACAGCCACACGATTATTGCGATGGGAAGCGTGATCTTCAAGAACGTGATCAAGTGCTTTTTCAACGAAATCGATCCTTTATATGGCCGCGGTACGGTCAGGTGGCAGGGCCACAGCCAAATTAGAAACCCGTTGGTGTTCAGCCGGTCCGGTTGGTTGGTCGCGGAGCATGCACGGCGCCTACGTGCCGCCGCGTAAGACTGTAACCGGCCATCCATGACAACGACAATGCCACAATTTGCCGGGGACCAACATGCCTGAGAATACCCGCGCCCCGGTGGTTCTCCGAACCAATGATTCCCAGCCCATCAATTGGCCGAGTGTGGGGGTTGGCTACAACTCTAGTCGGTCCGCCCAGCGATTCAACACGGCATGCCGCTTCCCGTTTCCCACGGAAGCGACCATCTTGACACGCGGGCACCCCATCGTTACTGTTTGACTTCTGTGTGTTTTCGGCGGGTGCGATGGAGCTGCGCGCGAGCGACTCAGAGGTTTAGCCACCGAGCACCGCACTTGCGGGGGATTAGCTCAGTTGGGAGAGCGCTTGAATGGCATTCAAGAGGTCGAGGGTTCGAATCCCTTATCCTCCACTGACAGAAAGCCTTGCCAGTAAACACGTTACGGCAAGGCTTTCTCTATGCGCATCGCCCAGACGTGCGAGACGCCTGCTCTCCACGACGAATTGCAAGTCAAACTCTTGCAAAACCGGTGTGCGTGCACCAATGCCAGACTCATTTTTGAAGATTGGGTTCAACAGCCCGGGTATATAATGGAGTCGTAACGTTACGTGCCAGACGGCTACCGCATTTTTTGCGAGCAAAATGAAGACGCGGGGGAGCTTTCGGCGAGCAACACTTCAGGGGGACTCGGTCGTGTCGAGTCACTGGTCACATTGCCCAGATGCTCGGGCGGTGCACCGTGGATGGCTCCTGAAGCACCGTGCTGACGGCTCGGGATGTCGCAAGTTACCGGCATGGTATCCGCTGGAACGTACACGCGAATCAACCAATTTAGCGGAGGAAAACCACTCGATCATCATGAGTAACTGGACTCCCACTTCCTGGCAAACCAAGCCGGCCACACAGCAAGTACAATATCGTGATCCGCACAAGTTGGACATCGTACTGAAACAGCTCGCGAAACTTCCGCCATTGGTCACCAGTTGGGAAGTCGAAACACTCAAATCCGAACTGGCTGCGGCGGCGCGCGGCGAGAGGTTCCTGCTGCAAGGCGGTGACTGTTCGGAGAGCTTTGATGATTGCTGCTCGACATCGATCGCCAGCAAGCTAAAGATATTGCTGAAAATGAGTATTGTGATGGTGCATGGCGGGCACCGTCAGGTCATTCGTGTGGGACGGTTTGCCGGCCAATATGCGAAGCCACGATCGTCGGACAGGGAGACCCGCGACGGCGTCACGTTGCCCAGCTTTCGGGGCCATCTAATCAACAGGCTCGAGTTCACACCGGAAGCTCGGGAGCCTAACCCGGATCTGCTGTTACGGGCGTATGAACGATCGGCTTTGACCATCAACTTTGTTCGCGGATTGGTCGATGGTGGTTTCGCCGACCTACATCATCCCGAATTGTGGGACCTGGATTTTCTGCACCACTCGCCGCTGCAAAAAGAATACCGCCGCATCGTCGATCTGATTGCGGATGCTGTTGGTTTTCTCGAGGTTGTCACAGGTCGCTCGCTGGACGAGTTGCAGCGAATTGACTTTTTTGCGAGTCATGAAGGGCTCCCCCTCCCGTACGAACAGGCCCAAACGCGGCGCGTACCACGGCGAACGGGTTGGTACAACCTCAGCACGCATTTTCCGTGGATCGGCGATCGTACTCGGAGTATTGGCGGTGCGCATGTCGAGTATTTTCGGGGGATCGCCAATCCAATCGGGATGAAAGTCGGTCCGACGATGACCCCCGATCAACTGATCGACCTGATCGACGTACTCAATCCGCAAAACGAGCCAGGTCGGTTAACTTCGATTCACCGCTTTGGCACCGAGCAGATCGCGACATGCCTGCCTCCATTGATCGAAGCAGTCGTGGCACGGGACAAGACCGTGGTCTGGTGTTGCGACCCAATGCACGGCAACACCACCATCGCCAATTGCGGCTTGAAAACCCGCCGTTTCGACGACGTACTGGGCGAACTGAACCAGGCGATGGACATCCACGCTGCTTCCGGCTCGATCCTTGGTGGCGTCCACTTCGAACTGACGGGTGAAAACGTCACGGAATGTATCGGAGGCGCTCGCGGTTTAACCGAGGACGACTTGGAAAAACGCTATTTGACGGACGTCGACCCAAGGCTCAGTTACGAGCAAGCGCTCGAAATGGCCCTGTTGATCGCCCGAAGAATGCGAAAGTCGCGACCGTCCTGAGTTTGCCGGCCAACGCCTATCAGAACGCCAGCTGCTCGAGGAACCGAAGGCTCTTCGGAACCTGGTTGATCACGGACGGCGATTCATCCTCGATGAAATAGTATTTAACGCCGATCTTCTGCGACGCTCGGAATAGAGCCGGCCAATCGACCTGGCCGGTCCCCAACTGCACGTCGTTGGTCAAATCGGTATGGCCCGCCAAGCTACCGGTCGGCACTCCCTTCTTCAGATCTTTCAGGTGCATCAGCAGCCAGCGGTTGGGATACTTCTCGAGCAGTTTGGCTGGATCCTGAGCTGGGAAGACGGTCCACAATACATCCATTTGGAAGTAGACAAATCTCGCATCGGTTTCGGCTACCAGCAGGTCGAATAAGGTTCCCGAACCGAAAGGCTGAAACTCATAGCCATGATTGTGGTAATAAAACTTCATGCCTTCTTTGGCCAGTGCTTTACCGGCCTGGTTGAACACCGCCGCGGCAGCTCGGCACTGTTTTTCATCAAATGGCCCTTTATGGTTTATCCAGGCGCAACCAACATAGGGCAGCCCAAGCGCTTTGGCATCTTTGATAACGCCATCGATGTCATCGCGTAAACGGTTATATGGGAAGTGGCTGCCAATCGGGACCAATCCGCGTTTATCCAG
>JAJSAJ010001122.1 GCA_024274855.1 Planctomycetota bacterium
CTCCCGCTGAGTCGATCACTTGCCATCTGGCTAAAGTGTTACGTAATGTCAAATGCCTAATGATAAATCGGGCGAGTCGGAAATCGGGAAAAACTCCGGTGCTAACGCGATGGCAGACGAGAATCCCGTGAACGACTACTGTCAGAGTATCCAACCTCACCCTCTATATCTCTGCCTATGCGGCCATGACGCGTCACCTGTACGGCGATTTCGGGCGTTGACCGATGCCCACTGCGTGCAGCGACGGTGCTGAGTCAGAGAGTGGAAAGCGTGGCAGGACGACTGGGTGCTGGTGATTGACCGGGCCGAGTCGAACTATCCGCCGCCGGGAACGCCACTGAGTCGCTGAGTGCCGTGGTAAACGTCCGTGCGATCGAGGGGTCTTCTCATTTATTCGCGTTCATTAGCGCTGATTAGCGGTTCTTTTTCCGGGACTTGGCGAGATTCGGCCCTGGGCCGTGAATGGTTACGCACGGACAACCGGGTTGTCGGCTGCGATATCCATGACGTAGGCGGCAACGGCATCCTGCTCGATGGCGGCGACCAGAAGACGTTAATGCCCGCCCGCAACATTGCCGAGAACAACCACATCACGAGAACCGGCCTTGACTATCGACAAGGCTCAGGGGTTCTCCTGCGGGGCGTCGGAAACCGCGTGTCTCGCAACACGATCCATCATGTGCCACGATTCGGCATCACGTTCGGCGGCTGAAGCGAGGCCCCAAGAAGAACCGCGAATCACTTCGGGAAGAGTGTCTTGGCTTCGCCTCCGCGATTCTCGACTCGTGGCAGAAGAGACCTGCTTGGTACTCGTGGAAGCAGCCCGATGTCGATAATCGTGCTTTTTCCGCATCGCTATGCGAGTTGGACGACTCGGATCTGCTTCGCCGGTTTCTCGCCGAAGTCATGCCAGAAGACGCACACGTCCAACTGGACCGATCGTTCACCAAACTCTGTAAACGGCACGGCTGGACGAATTTCGAACCGGAGCTCCATGCAGTGATCCAAGCGACCGGCCCCGCCACGCTGGAGCGAAATGCCGAGTTCCTGCAAATGCTGTGCACGGTTCGCGACCGGAACAGCGAGCGGATCGAGTTGTGCCGGCGGCTGGTCGAACAGATGGTCGAGGCGGTTGTGGTTTGCGATGGCAAAGCCGGTCCGCACCGTGGGAACATTTCCCCGCTGGATCGTGCTGGCCTGCTCCAACACCTCGTCATGGCCATGTTCGCGATCAGGGCGGAAGAACCGCTTAACCGTCTGATCGATGTGGGCGTTGATCGCCTTGATGGCAGCACGTTGTCACTACCCATGTCAAACAACGCGTGAATGCCGTTTGCGACGTTTGGCTGATCGGACATCGATTCCATTGAGCATCATCGCCAAATCCGTCGCGTCAATTTCGACTCCTTCGGACTCCTCCGGAGTGGTCGGTAATTGGTACGTCCCCGCCTCGGCGTCCGTTCCTGGCTGCTATTCGTTCCACTCCGCACCGATGGCCCAGTTGAAGTGGTACGACTTGGCGTTATTGATCGGCCGAAAGCCGTGCTGCTGCACCTTGGAACGATACCAGATGATATTGTCGTAGTGCGTTTGACCGACGCTGCCGTTGTTCTGGGAAATGTCGCAGTAGTTGAACGCCGGATTGACGATTGGCACGCGGATATCCGGGTTGCGTCAGTCTTGGAAGTGCCTGGTCAAGGTCGGCGTCGGGCGGTGGAATCGGCATCGAATACGATCCGCCCGATTACGGGACTCGCGGGATAGGGAGGTACATCCTCCGCATCAGCGGTGTTCGACAGGCAGGGGGTAATTGCGAGGCAGAGTAACCAGATCTTCAAACGCGTGTGCATGTTTCGCTCTTCTCCAGAATAAGCCGGAGCGCTACTGACCTTGTTATCATTCTAGTCCATGAAATCGATGGGTACGATGTCCCCTTTGGTCCCAAGCAACTGCTTGCCATAAGTAACAGGTTGCTTCCAAGTAGAGCAGCTGGTTACAATCTGCAATAGGTGGAGCCAATCGTGTGCTCCGCGGTTCCGTTCAGCGAGTTTTGCACTCTGGAGGCAACACAAAGGCCACACGGGCCTTGACGTGACGGAAAGTGGATGGCAGCTGCTGAAGTAACACCAGAGGACGAAAGGACCGGGGGCGTCCTAGCGCTGCCCCTTCTCCTCCACGATGCTGCCGAAGGACGGTTTGTCGAGAATCGCCTGGGGGGCCTTCGACAGGTCAGCTATCGCCGATAGTTGAAACTTCGGACATGATTTGACGCAAGTCCACGGCGCAAAACGTCACTTTTTCCTGGGAAAATGCCAACCATGTCAGGTTCTCCGGTCGCGGGGAAACTGCTGATGCTGGACGCGCCTACTCGATCATTTCGACACTCCGACGAAGTCGCAGATGCCATCGTGCTCGTTGACGCAATGAATGAACAAGCCCGCGAGTTCTACGAACGATATGGATTCTATGAAAGAAGTCGGGTTCTTGGTATATTCTGCGAACATGGAGCCGAGTCAGATCTGCTCGAGGTGGACGGGCTTTGAGCTGCTCGAACCCGCAAAGGAATCGACTGATGAACGGCATGAACGTGTGGCTGGCGGCAGTGAGTCTCTGCCTCGTTGCCGGTAGCGGGGCTGCGGACGAACATCTCTACTTGCAGAACCGTGAGCCGCTGGTCCCGAAGCCGTACATGGAACTGCCCTTGGACGCGATCGAGCCCGAGGGATGGCTGAAATATCAGTTGCAGACCATGGCCAAAGGCATGACCGGCCGGTTGGATCAGTTGTATCCGGAAGTCGTCGGGGACCGCAACGGTTGGTTGGGCGGTGATGGTGACGGATGGGAACGCGGACCCTATTGGATCGACGGCCTGTTGCCGCTGGCACATATTCTGAAGGACCCATCGCTACGGGCAAAGGCGAATCGCTGGGTTGATTGGACGTTGAATAATCAGGCTGAAGACGGCTATCTCGGCCCGGTCCCGTTTGCTTCCCCGCCGGAACCGGAGCCGGGACTGCAACGGGGGCGCCGCCGCGACTGGTGGCCGAAAATGGTCATGCTCAAGGTGCTGCAACAACACTACATGGCGACCGGCGACCGGCGCGTCGTCCGTGCGCTGACGCGCTACTTCCGCTATCAGCTCGAAGAGTTGCCCAAGACACCGCTGGGGCACTGGTCGTACTGAGCGCGGCGCCGAGGAGCCGAGAACTTGCTGGTCGTCTACTGGCTCTACAACATCACCGGCGACCGGTTTCTGCTGGAACTGGGCGAACTGCTGCACCGGCAGACCTATCCTTGGACAACCGACTTCGAGGACGGCAAGAACCTCCGGCTATTTCGATTCAGCGAACACCATGGCGATGGCGACGCCTACCACTACGTTCGGGCCGCACTGCTTCATGAACCATTGGTACGACGCGAACGTGTTTGGCTTGTTCAATGGTTACGCCTGCTGCACGTGCAACATGCACCAGGCATGGCCGACGTTTGTGAGCCACCTTTGGATGGCATCCGGGGACCGGGGTCTGGCAACCGTGGCCTATGCACCCTGCACGGTGACGGCTCGAGTGGCCGAAGCCGAGACCGTCACGCTCCGGGAAGAAACCGATTACCCGTTCCGCGAAGTGGTTCGCTTCACGATCCGCACGCCCCGGCCCGTCCGTTTCCCGCTGCACCTCCGGATTCCCGGTTGGTGCCGCGGCGCGACCGTCTCGGTCAACAACGCGAACGTGGACATGCCCCTGCAGCCTGGTACGATGGCAGTCTTGGACCGCCAATGGGAACAAGGCGACTCGGTCGTGCTCCGATTGCCGATGCAGGTCCGCTTCGAGCGCGGCCATGAGAATAGCCTGACCGTGCTGCGCGGGCCGCTCGTCTACGTCTTGCGTATTGGAGAGCGATGGACTGAAACCCGAGGCGTACGCGAAGTTCGGCCGACATCGCCATGGAATTACGCCCTGCTGGAGAACCACACTAAGGATCTGGCCACCGTGTCCCGGAAGTTCCAGGTGATAGACGACGGGGCACCTTTGGCCGAAAACCCCTGGACGCTCGAAAACGCTCCCGTGCGGATTCGAGTCTTCGGAGTGAAGCATCCATTATGGGAAACGTATCAAGGCGGCGCCGGACCGTTGCCGTGGAGTCCGTCGACTTATCCGAACCACGGCGAACCGAAGCCATTGTGGCTCATCCCGTATGGCTGCAGCACGTTGCGGATCACCGCATTCCCAACGCTCCGCTAGCCCGGACTATTCACGTAGCGTGAAACCGCCGAAGAAATCGAGATGTCGACATACTCTCGTTCAGACGATGAAGCAAAACGCTTCGCCGCGATACGGGCGTGCTGTGGATTGACGATGCCCAATTGCGTGCAGCGACGGTGCGGAGCCAGTGCCACCCCAACTTCGAGTCTTGCCACAGCACTAGTACTTGACCGTTACACCCAGGCTGCCGAGGTAGGCGGAAACGGAATTCGCGACTGCCGAGCCGGGGATGGCACCTGCCGGAGTCAAGATCGGACCGGTGCTGCCGTATTGGAAGTACTGCGTGTATGCCAGATGGAATGACACACAGTCGGACAGTTCCCACGTAGTTCCCACGCCAAGCTGGTGCTGGTAGTTCAACGGTGAACCGACGTTATAGAACGTGTCGCCATCGTTGAATGGGCTTGTGTTGAATGTGTATCCTAATCGAACCAGAAGACTGTCGCAGACGCGATATTGCATGCCGGTTGCCACGGCGAATTGGCTGGTCCAACTCAGACCGCGCAGTTCGCCCGTTGGCGCGAATCCGCTGTCGCCAAAACCGTCCGCGTTCTTGTAGTTAAAATAGCGGAGATCGATGGAGAAAATGGCTCTCTCGAAACCCGAGTAGGCAGCACCGACGGAAAGGATCATCGGCAAATCGAATTTGAACTTGGCCACATAGGGGACTCCCAACTCGTTTTCCGTGTGGACGCGGTAGTCCTCCATCCACTGCGGAGACTTGATCGAAGCACCGAAGTGCCATTGGTGGTCGGTGATATAGTAAACGCCCAATTGGGCTCCGCCACCCCAGCTATATCGTGTGCCGCGACCCGATGGATAGGTCGGCATGCCACTGTTATCCGCATCATTGGGCGCGGTCAGCAGCAACGGATCGACAACGACCTGGCCCAGCGTTACCATCGGCCCAAACCCAACTGACAGCTTGTCAGTGACCGCGTATGAAAGGACTGGCGCAATCTGCAGGAACTGTCCCTCTGTATAAAGGCTGCCCAATCCGCCAGGGATAGCAGGATTATTCGAAGGCGGTGCCAGCACGGGGTTGGTCAGGCTGGCTGGGTAGTTGGTCTTGAAGCCGGCGACGGCCCCGACACTCAGGCCAACCGTGACCCGTTCACTCGCATGATGGACCCAGCCAATGCTCGGTAGTGGCACAACGCCCGGCTCGGATCCCGTCGATCCGGCCATGAAGCCGGGAATGGACGAGTCGATCGTGGTGTCGGCCAACATCAATCCGATCCCAAAGCTGAGTTCGGAAGTCGGCAAGCCGCTGATCGCGGCGGGGTTCCATGCTAATGCACTCATTGCTTCGATCGGCGCGGCGGTCGAGGCGCCACCCATCGATGCATTGACCGGTCCGATTCCGGACAGCATCACTCCTTGGCCATACGCACCTGCCGACAAAACCAGAACCAAGACCCATCCGGTCCACATCTGTGCGCGAATCATAATCCCTGCCCTCGGTGAATTGGCTGTTCAGGTGACGGCTTTCCTGGAAACCGTGCAAGCACGAAAACGCTGTACACAAAGTATTATCGGCAAGACCCGAGCAGGCGGCACAGCCAACATGGGGGCAAAACGCCAACGTTCCTCGTGTCGGCGTCTTTTTCGGCTCCAAATCCACTAGTGTGGTAGTCAATCGCTTCCGCTTGGCGAGGGGGTAGAGGTTGATGTGCTTTGTGTAACCGTTAAACTTGATTTTTCGTAACGCTTTAGCCAAATGGCGACAGACAAGGGATGAGCAACCACGATGATACGCAAATTGACTGGATTCGTGATCGTTTTCTTGATGCCGGTGGCCGTTTCGGCTGTCCATGCGGGCGATGCCGGTCCACGGTGGTCGATCGACCAGGCAAGAGCCTGGCAACGTGAGCGAGGATGGCTTGTCGGATGCAATTTCATTCAAAGTACAGCCATCAATCAACTCGAGATGTGGCAGGCAGAGACATTCGATCTGCCTACGATCGATCGTGAATTGGGTTGGGCTGAATCGTTGGGATTCAACTCCGTGCGAGTCTATCTGCACGATCTGTTATGGCAGCGGGACCCGAAGGGGCTGCTTGAGCGGATGGACCGATTTCTGGGTGTTGCAGACAAGCATCACATCGGAGTGATGTTTGTGTTATTCGATTCTTGTTGGGATCCGTTTACAAAACCGGGCACGCAACGTGTGCCAAGACCTCACGTGCACAATTCCGGCTGGATACAAAGCCCCGGTGCCGAAATTCTTAAGGATCGTTCACGACACCAGGCACTCCGTTCATACGTTTTGGGTGTCATTGGCCGTTTTCGCAATGACCGTCGCATCGATGCATGGGATGTCTGGAACGAACCGGACAATCTCAATGTGTCGGCGTACGGCAAAGTCGAGTTGCCGAACAAAGCCGATCTGGTTCTTCCGCTGTTGGAAAAAGTATTTACGTGGTCCCGTCAAGCCAAGCCGACCCAGCCCTTGACATCGGCGGTCTGGATTGGAACATGGGCCGATCCCGACAAGCTAAACCCAACGGAACGGGTTCAATTAGGTCAGTCAGATATTATCAGCTTTCACAACTACAGTGATCTGAACCAGCTGAAAGAATGTGTCAAGAATTTAAAGCGTTACCATCGTCCTTTGAGCTGCACGGAGTACATGTCGCGAGGTAACCGCAGCAC
>JAJSAJ010001123.1 GCA_024274855.1 Planctomycetota bacterium
ATCCCTCGCCCCGTACAAGACTGATCGGATAACGTCCGTAGTTTGGGATCACGTACTTCGTGAATAGGTCGATAGTCTCCGCGGAGCTCAATGTCTGTGTCGAAGCCACCGCTTGCTCCTAGTTTCTGGTTGCTGCCACTGCCCGCCAGCCTGGCGGCAGGAGCATCTGGTTCAAATCTGAATCTGATTTACTAACGCGGGTTCCGCCCGCAGCGCAAGTGGCCGAGCCACTACCAGTGTTGTCGAACGGACGCTCACGTCCGTTCATTCGACGGACCTGGAGGTCCGTCGGACAAGATGTGCGCACGGCGCGCGCATCCTGCGAACTAAGACTCTAGCGAGGCAAGGCCTCGAACCAATGACGAGCTACCGCTCGAACCGTGTTGGCCCGCTCCCGTTGGTCGCTGGAACTTGACTCGCCTACTACAACTTTTTCGCACTAAGTTACTAACGAGGCCCTGTCGCCCGGTGGCAATTCACATCACACGGGTACCTCATCGGCCACCTCGGTGCATTATCGATCACGAACAATCTGAGTTCCCACGCCGCGTGTCGTATAGATTTCCAATAACAGCGAGTGTCGCAGACGACCATCAATAATGTGAACCTTATGAACACCACGTTCCAAGGTCTCCAGGCACGCCTCCACCTTGGGGATCATGCCCGATTCGATGGCCCCTTGTTGAATCAGTTGCCGAGCTTCCGAGGCCGTGAGCGAGTGGATCAGTGAATTGGGATCTTGCTTGTCGCGACGCACTCCGTTGACATCACTCAAATAAACCAGTTTCTCCGCACCCAATGCCTGAGCAACCGCGGTCGCTGCGGTATCGGCGTTCACGTTTAGCTTCTGGCCCTCTGCGTCGATGCACATCGAAGGAATGACGGGAACCTGGTCGGCGAACGATAAATTGTCAATGACCGCTCGGTCCACACGCGTTACCTGCCCAACGTACCCCAAATCGACCGGATGACCTTGGTCGTCGTGCAATTCGATCCGTTGTCCAAACAAGACGTTCGTGGTTTCAAAGTTCAGGTTCATCGCTCGCCCGCCATATCGTTCGATCGATTCGGCAATGCGTCGGTTGGTCTGACCTGCCAACACACGTTCAACGATCTCCAATGTCGCCGGGTCCGTGTAACGGCGCCCCTGAATAAAACGCGGTTGTACGCCGGCCTGATCCATGGCCCGGCTGATCGCGGCACCTCCGCCGTGAACCACCACAGGTCGCATACCGACCGTTTCCATAAAAACGATGTCGATCAACACATGTCGCAACGCGATTTCGTCCTCCATGACACTGCCACCGAGCTTGATTACGGTTACTTTGCCGCGAAACTGCCGGATCCATCCGAGTGCTTCGATCAGCGTGTCGGCTTTGGCGATAGCTTCGTGCACGGGAAGGCTCGCGAAACAACGTTCAGGACGAAATCGAACCGCACTCCGCAGTGCGTGAAAGAAAACCGACTATTTTAGCGCGATCGCTCACAGCATGTCAATGAGTGCGTTCCCGCCGACCGGCGCCCCCCTGGAATCGGGCCGGCATTCGTGCCAAGATAATCGCCATCCTCAGGAAGGAGCGAACTATGATAGATGACCCCTCTGACGGGCGGTTGGCCATCGTGCTGGCTGCGGGCAAGGGAACCCGAATGAAATCGGATCTGCCCAAGGTCCTGTTCCCTGTCAATGGCCGCCCGATGATCGAGTACGTATTCGAGGCACTTCGAGCGGCGGGGGTCGGCCGGATCCTGGTTGTTGTCGGGTATCGAGCCGCTCTGGTGCAAGCGGCGTTGGCGGACTGGTCTGACTTGGTATTCGTCGAGCAAACAGATCAGCGGGGCACGGGCCACGCCGTCATGATGTGCCAGAACGAACTGGCCAAACATGATGGTCCCGTGCTGGTTGTTACTGGTGATTCGCCGTTGACTCAGGCGTCGTCGGTCGCGGCCCTGTTTGCTGAGTTCGAGTCGTCTCGCCCGGCGTGCGTGTTAGGCACCTTGCACAAAGCTAACCCTACGGGACTCGGCAGAATCGTACGGAATTCCGACGGTCGATTTGTTGGTATTATCGAAGAATCGGACGCGACGGACCAACAGCGCCAGATTACCGAAGTCAACATGAGCACCTATGTGTTTGACACTTCGGAGTTGGTTGGCACATTCGCCAAGTTAAGAAATGACAATCGGCAGTCCGAGTATTACGTGACCGACTGTCCTGGAATCATGATTTCCGAAGGGAAAGATGTCCGAGCATTGGATGTGCTGAAACCGTGCGAGGCAATGAGCGTTAACACGGTTGCCCAACTGGCTTTGGTCGAACGGGAACTCAAGAAAGCGGGGCGCTAGATGCGCGAACTCAAGATATTCTCTGGCCAGGCGAATTTGCGTTTGGCTGAACAAATCTGCCGTTTTCTGAACCTCGAACCGGGTGAAATCAGCTTGGGCAAGTTCCCTGACGGCGAAAACTTCTGCAAAATTCTGGAGGATGTCCGAGGACGGGACGTCTTCCTGATTCAACCAACGTGCCCACCGGTCAACGACAACTTGCTCGAACTGCTGATTATGATCGACAGCTGTAAACGGGCGAGTGCTGACCGCATCACGGCGGTCATCCCGTACTATGGGTATGCGCGTCAAGACCGCAAAGATGAAGGACGCGTCCCGATCACAGCGAAGCTGACCGCGAACCTGATCGTTCGGGCCGGAGCCGACCGCGTACTGACGATGGACCTCCACGCAGCTCAAATTCAGGGGTTTTTCGATGTACCGGTCGACCACCTCTACGCAGCTCCGGTGCTCAACGAACACTTCCTGGCAATGGGGTTAACGTCCGAGGAGATTGTGATAGTCAGCCCGGACGAAGGGAGCATTAAGCGGGCAAGTGGACACGTTCATCGGCTTGGCGGCGCGTTGGCGATCGTCGATAAGCCGCGAGCGAGTGCCACGAAAACAACCCAAGAGACGCTCATCGGCGGTACGATCGAAGGCCGCGTGGCCCTGATGTTTGATGATATGATCAGCACGGCTGGTTCGATCTGCGGTGCCGTCGATCTCGTTAACGCAGCTGGGGCTCGCGAGATTCACGTTGCCGCAACCCATGGCGTATTGTGCGGAAACGCGATCCCCAGCTTAATCGCCAAGCCGGTGACCAGCGTTGTCATCACCGACACCATTCCCTGGGATTCGAAAAAGCTGCCCCCACCGTTTAAGGTGATTAGTGTTGCCCAGTTGCTCGCCGAGGCGATTCGGCGAATCCACCATGACCAGTCTGTCAGCGCTCTGTTTGGTGCGGCTGCGAAGTAAGCGAGATCGCACCTCAAAGAAGAAAACGGGGGCCAGTCCTGGCCGATTGCAGCAGTCGGCTAAGCCGTTTCAGCATTGTCAATCCGTGCTTACGTGACGTGCTTGACAAGCAACGGGATCTGCCGGCAGATGGGCCATTACGCCCCCTATTTTGACGGCAATCAAACCGTCTCAGGACTCGTCCGGCGCACGTCGAAAGACGGCCACAACGTCTTCGACCGGGACCACGAACAGCTGGTTATCCGGCTCGAAATCAACGGGAATTGCGTTCTTTGGGTGAAAAAGAATCCTGTCGTACTTGCGTAGCGGAACGTCATCATCGTTCTCTATCTGGGTCGAGATTGTGACAATCCGGCCGGTGATCGTCGGAATCTCTGCCGCATCTGGCAACGCAATTCCCCCTTTGGTTTCGCGTTTCGGTTCGTCCTTTCGCACCAGGACTCTCGCTCCAATCGGTTCCACGTACTCAAAAACATTCTTTTTTCGCGATTTGGCCATTGATGCTATGTAACCTCCGGACCGGGCAGCGTTTGTAAGCGATTACCCTACCGCCTGCCTCCGGTTTCTGCAAGACAAAGCCTCGGTTCCGTAAGGCAAATTGCTGCACGGCCAAAACACAACAGGCAACCACACCATGCAAGACGATCGTGATTCGGACCCCGACTTCTGGCTGTGCATCTTCCCGCACCGATGTGAATCAGTGCGGTTCCGAGGGATTATAACGGCAGTCCGCCAGGGGCTTTCACGGAAATTCTGCCCCGAACCGGACTCTCTTGGGCTTGTAATCGCCGCATAATCTGACAGAATGCCGAGTTTGCTGAATCGGTTGCACCAAGGCCGAAATGGGACGCGTGGCCCGTTGGTCGGGGCGCGACCGCGTGCCGACTTGGTGGCGCTAGCGCCGCATTTGCGCCGATTCTGGTCAAAAAGAGCCGGAAGTGGAAAGCGTTTTGCGCTGGAAATCAGCGTCGAGCTATTGGTAACTTAGTGCGGAAAAGTTGTCGTAGCTGAGGCAAGTTTCAGTGACCAACGGGAGCGGGTTATTTTGATCCGAGCGGTAGAATCGCAGTGGTCCGAGGCCCTGCCTCGTTAAAATACTGTCCCAAACCGTGCTTGCACAAAATGTTGCACAAAATGTTGCACAGAATGTTGCACAGAATATACTGTCACAAATCCAATCGGGGCACGCCAAAACGCCCGCGAGCGGATCGTATGGCTGGCCGTCATCATCGGTCGATTTGTGGCAGGCTGTAGTATATTGGCTGTCGAGTCCAGATTGAAACGCGGAAGGGTCGTCGATGACGGATGTCTTAAATGTAGCATTGCGAAATGAACGTGGAACGCGGGCCGCTGGGCGGCTACGTAAGAACGGGCAAACGCCGGCGATCCTTTATGGTCACGGGAAGGGGAGCGTAAGCTTGTCGGTACCAACCCCGCAAATACGTTCCGCGATTCGCCGTGGAGCCCAAATGGTCGATCTCGAGGGGGCGTTGAGCGAAAAAGCGTTGATCCGCGAGATCCAATGGGACACGTTTTGCACTCATGTGTTGCACATTGACTTGACACGAGTCTCCGCGACAGAACGCGTGGCAGTCCGTGTGCCGCTTGCAACGCGTGGCGAATCGCCTGGTGCTAAAGAAGGTGGCGTGGTCGAACATGTATTGTTCGAATTGGATATTGAATGCTCGGCGGGCGCAATCCCCAGCAAGCTCGAGGCAAATCTCAGGGCCTTGGAGTTGGGTGGTGCGATTACGGCTGGCCAGATTGTCTTGCCCGAGGGTGTGGCGTTGATTACGCCAGCCGACACTCTCGTCGCTCATTGCGTTGCCGCAGCTGTCGAGCCGGAGGACGAGGAACAAGAAATTGTACATCCTGGCCCGAACGAGCCGGAGGTGATTGGACGAAAGGCCGACGAATCAGAGGAGGAATCCAGCTAAACGAACGCACCGAATGCGCCAATCGGCATGCGTTGCGAAAAAAGGTCTATCGGAATGAAGCTGATCGTCGGCTTAGGGAATCCCGGTCGCAAATATGCCGCAACGCGACACAATGTGGGATTTGGCGTGATCGCCGAGTTGGCGAGCCAGTTCGGTCAAGGCGGGCCGCGTGGCCGCTTCCAGGGCGAGGCTGTCGATGCGATGATCAGCAGCCAGCGAATTCTGCTGTTGTGTCCCATGACCTACATGAACGCAAGTGGCACCAGTGTTCGGCAGGCACTCGATTTTTATAAGATCCCCGAAACGAACGTGTTGATCGTTTGTGACGATTTGAATCTTCCGCTGGGTAAGCTCCGAATTCGAGCAAGGGGTTCCTCTGGAGGACAAAAAGGACTTCAAGATATTTGTCGGCTGCTGGGAACCGAACGCATTGCCCGCTTGCGAGTTGGAATAGGTGTTCCACCGGAAGGCTGGAATGCGGCGGATTATGTGCTCGGAAAGTTCTCGGCCAATGAACAGGTTTTGATTGAGCAGGCGATCGGCGTGGCGGCTCACGCGGCTGCTGATTGGGTACGTGACGGCACTCAGTTTTGCATGAACCGATACAATGCTGACGTGCCACGGAGTGGCGAAACGACAGAGTAACGAAAAGACACACACAGGGCGGCAGGACCGCAACCAACTCCAGGCTACCGCTCGGGGCCCCAATGGTCCGCTCCCGTTGGTCGCTGGGACTTTGGCAAAACTTAACGATCTTCGAAGTTAGTAATACAGGACATCCGGATAGGACAGGGAGAACGATCTTGGCAAGTAATGTTTATGAATGCATGTTCATTATCGACTCGAATCGCTATGCACGGGATCCGGCAGGCGTCTCTGGGCAGATTCCCGAACTTATTCAGAAGTGCGACGGCGAGGTGCTCGCCAGCCGACTGTGGAATGAGCAGCGGCTGGCCTATCCGATCGACGGACATCGCAAAGGCACTTACTGGCTGACCTATTTCCGCATGGAAGGCGAGAAGCTGACGCCCTTCGGTCGGGCTTGCCGGCTAAATGAGAGCGTTTTGCGCAGTTTGACGCTGAAAGTTGACCCGCGGTTGGCTGACACACTGGTCGCGCATGCTCGTGGTGAAACGCTTGCTCCGCCGGACGAGGAAACAGCACCGGCTGACAAA
>JAJSAJ010000149.1 GCA_024274855.1 Planctomycetota bacterium
ACCGAGGTACCTGGGCAGCCTCACACCGATCCCCGGAGTCAACTGGGCAAATATGCGTGGGCCGGAGGCGGACGGACTGGATGTCGAGACACTCACTCGCTTGGAACTGGCTCACCGCAAGTTCATCTGGAAAAACATGCAAAAAGTTCGCAAGACGCCAGGGTACGAGAAGGTCTATCTCATGGAAACGGCTCCGCAGTTGGGCGTACGCATCACACGTGTGCTTGACGGCGTGAACCGTGTGACTCATAAGGACTTTAAAGCCGGCACAACATTTCCCGATGTCATTGGCGTCGGCGGAGCCTGCAACCGGGAACACGGGCCATGGCAGATCCCGTATGGTGCACTCGTGCCGAAAGAGACTGAGAATGTGCTTGCCGCCGGACGATGCATTAGTGCGGAAATGCGAATGGCCGACTTAGTGCGTCTGATTCCCAACTGTTTTGTGACCGGTCACGCCGCCGGTGCAGCAGCCGCGGTTGCCGTTCAAGACAACTGCCGACCGCGAGATGTCGATGTGGCGAAAGTCCAGATGATCCTCAGACAACAGGAGGCATTTCTGGGTTGAACAACGAAAGAGTTCATGTGCCGACGAACCTGCGTCTGCCGCGAAGGAAACACATCCGAAGGATTCTGCGCGCGGCATTCCTGATCGGTGCCGTCTTGCTTTTGCTGCCGTGGCCACAGCCGTCGGAGTTCTCCTATGTGGTTCCCGCGCTCAGCCCGCTTGTGGCGATGGCATCCACGATAAGCACACGGTCACTCGATTGGATGGCCGTGTTTGGCCTGGTAGTGGCCGCGGTCGTCGTCGTGCGCCGCCGCTGGTTTTGCCGTTGGATGTGCCCTACCGGCTTGCTGGCCGACGTAGCAACCCGAATCGGTCGACGAAGTGGTCGCCGTTGCCCGCGACTGCCGGCCATCGGACAGTGGCTTGCACTCACTACGCTGGGCGGTGCCTTGCTCGGCTATCCCATGCTGCTCTGGCTTGACCCTTTGGCATTGCTGAGCAGTTCATTCGGATTCTTCGCGAAGGTAGCCGCCGCATCCGCTTGGATCTCCGCGAGTGGAATATTGGCAGTTCTGTTACTGAATTTGCTCTGGCCAGGAATCTGGTGCCAGCGAGTTTGCCCACTCGGTGCGACGCAGGACGTTCTAGCTCGGTTTTCCAGAATCAGACTAACCGAACCGGAGGAAGATGGCCGGCCAACGTCCAGCTTGACCAACCCGGGCATGTCTCGGCGATTCGTTCTGGGAACCATTGTGGGCCTGGGCTGGGCATCGATCGCACGCGTCACACTCGGCACCACGCGTCGCGTCGTGCGGCCACCAGGAGCGTTGGAGGAGCCAGACTTTATTGGCTTGTGTGTGCGATGCGGCAACTGTACGCGAGTCTGTCCAACCAACATCATCAAGCCGGACCTGGTATCGCAAGGCATCGCTGGTCTGCTCGCTCCGATCGTTGAATTCGACGGAGCCTATTGCCGCGAAGACTGCGTGCGGTGCACCCATGTCTGTCCAAGTGGGGCGTTACAACATCTTGCCGTGGGAGACAAAGGGACCGCGAGTCTCGGTGTGGCATGCGTCGACATGAACGTCTGTCTGCTTGCCGAAGACCGCGAATGCGCGGCTTGCCGAAACAACTGTCCTTTCGAGGCAATCACCTACGTCTGGTCCGACATCGAATACATGTTGACACCCAGCATCAATCCAGCAAAGTGCCCTGGCTGCGGAGCATGTGAG
>JAJSAJ010000150.1 GCA_024274855.1 Planctomycetota bacterium
CTGGCCTGATGAAAACTCCGGAATATGGGTAATTTAGGATCAGTGGATTGTCGAGATTTTGTTGCGCGGCCGAGTGTTCACTGATTACCACAACCCCTTGATTTCACAGTACTTCAGGCGAGTGCAGAGGCATCAAGGGCGCAACAAAAATGCCCGTCGCAACTTAGTGTTTTTCAACAGTCCAGCATACGCCCCATGGTGAAGCGTGCGAGAACTTGCGTGCGAGAATTGCTGAAATACAATGGACAAGGGAGCTACCAGCTGCCGCATGGCAGGCGACTTCGTGGCCTCTTGCGAGCCAGTTACGGTTGTTGCGAGCAACTCCGGAGACCAACGGAAGCGGCTCTGCGGCATTAGGAGCGTAAGATGTGGGATGACAAGGTCTGGGACCATGTGGATGCGGCAGTACAACGTTTCCAAGACGCTTGTAGATCCGAAACAAGCGTCGAGCTCGCTCGGTTTGTCCCAGCGGCGGACGAGGCGACTCGCCGAGCAGTACTGACTCAGTTGATCATCCTCGATCAGGAACGCCGCTGGCGCTTGGGCGAGCGTCCGCGGCTGGAGGAATACGTTGACCGGTACGGCGAGATTCAATGCGATCCTGACATCCTGGCGGAATTGGCGGAGGCCGAATATCGCATCCGAGTGGCTTTCGACGACACGACGACGGAGGACGGCCTGGCGCAAGGTGGCTCGAGCACGATTGGCTCCGAGCCTCGTGTGTCGGCAAGGCTGCCGGACAACTTCGGTCTCCAAAAGGACTTGGACCGCTACGAGGTGCGCGAGGTGCTGGGACACGGCGGGATGGGCGAGGTCTATCGAGCGTACGACACGAAACTGCATCGCGAAGTGGCGATCAAAACCCCTCGTTATGATCCGGCGCTCGATCCAGAAATTGCGATGCGATTTATCCGCGAGATCCGCGCAACCGCCGCGTTGCGGCACCCGAACATATGTCCGGTCTACGATGCGGATATGTCCAACGGACATTACTTTATCATCATGGCATTGATTGAGGGCACCGACTTGGCAGCCCTGCTCAACAGCGGTGCGATGGATCCTGCCCGGGCCGTACAGCTAACCGCAAAAGTTGCTCACGCACTCGAAGTGGCTCATCAAGCCGGAATTGTTCATCGCGACATCAAACCCGGCAATATCCTGCTGGATGAAACGGGAGAACCGTTGCTTACTGATTTCGGTCTTTGTCGCCAAATCCATGGCGACAGCGGCGCAATGTCCGGCTCGACACTTCTGGGAACCCCGGCGTACATGGCGCCGGAACAGGCTGCGGTCCAACCGGCTGATCGCTCTAGTGACATCTACAGCCTGGGCGTTGTCCTTTACCAGATGCTGACCGGCGTACTGCCGTTCACGGGTACGCCTCCTGAGGTGCTGTCGCAGCTCGCCAGCGATGCTCCGCCCGGGGTCAGGGAACATCGATCGGATCTCGATCCCGCATTGGAGGCGATCTGCATGCGGGCCATGTCTCGGAACCCCGCTGATCGCTACGATTCAGCCGGCGACTTTGCCGCATCACTCGACGCATATTCCGCGTTGCTTGGTCGCCCAACTCACGGCCCACGCCCAATACGGGTGTTTATGGCAGCGGCTGTGGGTTTGGCGAGCATAACATTGGCACTTTGGGGGTGGCAGTATCTGAGTATCGATACTCAGCCTCCGATCCCGCCGCCTATTGACAAACGCATTGCCAGGCTGTACCAGCAAATCAACAACCTTTCCGGTATTGAGCCGCTCGTTGAGGAAGTGCGTCAATTGGAAAATGATGCGTTGAAATTCCAATTTGATGACCGATCAACGCTCGCCACCGTCCAGCGGCTTCTCGCCCGCCTGATGCCATTCGCAATGACCGAGCAAGAGCATGAGATGCGCAAGAAAGCCGTCGCAGCGGCGAAAAGCCTGGGGTTCACTGATAACGTTACCAAAGCCTATCTACCTGCCCGGCTATTTGCTGAAATGCTGGACATGCGGTTGACCATTCTGAAGAATAAACTAGATTCCTCGGATTCGCGGGAAGAGTCGTTATCGAACGCCGCACACTCTCGCGTACCGGACGAGATCGCGGCACGAATTGCCGATTCGCAACTTGTCCTTTCGGATTTGGCTGGCGTCGAAGAGGAAATCATCACCGTCTGGACAATGGCAACGGACTACTATGACGCGGGCCAGAGTCTTTTCTCACCGACCAAGGAGCAAAGGGTCCGTTGCCATTCGCTGGTTTCCTTGGCCCGTCTCCGTGTGTTTCCGTTGACGGATGAAGAAAAGGCGGTCGCCAACGACGCGGAAAAGGCTGGTTGGAACACGAGTTTCCTTTCCGATCCTATCGGGGTTTACGTATCAGTGCGCAAACTTGCTTAGCGATTGGACACCCGAGTGCTGACCTACAGACGTAAGCTGACGGCTCTTCAGGCCTGGACGATCGACTCTCACGACTTTCGTGTCTTGGTGGAAACGCTCCCCGCGGATGCTCAAGCGGCCTGTGACCACGCCAGGATTGCCGCGTCTTGCAATGATTTTGCCACCGCGATTGATGCGTTGAATCTGGCCGTCGAATCCTGTCCAACAAACGCAGTCTTGGTGGCTTTGCGAGCCGCGAATCAGAACGATGCGGGGAATTACGAGGATGCCGTCCGAGATGCACACCGTGCCATGGAACTGGACGGTCAACTGGGTTATGCACATTATGTCCGCGCGTATGCCTATGCTTGGCGCCGTCCATTTTCGCCGGTGAATGGTTTCGGTCCATCTCCTTCACTGAAACCCCAACTGGAACAAGCCGAGGCGGATTGTACGACGGCCATTGCGTTGGATCACAACCTGGCGGCAGCGTACCGTACGCGTGCAGACGCGCGGATCCTACTTGGAAAGTTTGACGAGGCCATCGACGATTGCACAAAAGGACTGGCGTTGGATCCGACGTTCTTGGACTTTATCGAGCGAGGGCTTATGCATGGGTGGGGAAAGGGGACTTCGAGAAGGGACTAGCTGACTGTGGGACGATGATCACAAAACAACCCTATTTCCCGACCGGCTACAGACTTCAGGGCGACCTGTACTTACGAAAGGGAGAATACCAAAAAGGAGTCACCGCGTTTACGAACGCTATCCAACGATCCCCCGGACTTCCATCCGGTTACATCGGACGCGCTGAGTGTTATCGACATCTCGGGCAAACAAGCAAGGCCCGAGCGGATGAAATGAGAATCACACGCGTAGCGCCCGCAGTTCCGGCGCCGGCGAAATCCCAGCCTCAGGCGGTCGCACCGGCCTCGAGTGAAGCCCAGCAGTAGCCCGTTCTGAATCGCGTAACAACGCCGCGATCTCCAGTCACAGCGATTGTACGAGGGTGATCTATTCACGCAAAATCCGCGTCCAACCAACGTGACTTACGGGGATCAGCGACGAACACGAAATACGGTGTTCGCTTCTATTTTGTAGAATCGCACTGATTTCCATTTCGTGTCACGACTGCGAAGCATCGACGTCTGATCGCGATAGTGTACGGTGTTCCAACGATTGCCCCCGTTCGGCTTCCAACGAGCTCTTACGGCATGCGTGTCGTTGTCCAAGTGCACATCAAAGGTCGCGTTCAGATTCACGGCATACCACTCCTTGTCTGCAAAATCACGTGGTACGACGACACCTCCATCACGCGTACGAATGTGGACCCAAACATACTCCTGGTCGCCTTGATAGACACTAACACTTTTCGACGCCGCGAGTTCCCACCACCCTTGGAAACGCCAGATGGCACGATCCACAGTCGATCTGGTCGTGCGGTCTCGGCTATCCGTTCCGGAAATTGTACTTCCCTTCGGCACGTAACACATAAAGGCAATGTAGATCTTCTGATTGGATTCGTTCGTTACTCTGAACTCGTTCCCCAGTAAACGCGGTTTCGGACTGAAAACCAGAAATACAACGGCAGCGAACAAGAGGGAATACTGTTTCATCGCGGGCTCCTTCAAGGTAGTTCTTGTTAGGTCAGTTGCCGCTCCGAAGCAGCGGCAAGACGGAAACCACGCTCGGGCTCGGAGCGATTTCAAGCGAACCGGTCACTTACGAGAGCACTTCCTGCCGTCAGGTCAAGGCATGATGGCACGGCAAATGGCGCAATAAAACGCCGAGAATGTAATATTTTTCTGTTACAGCCGTCTGTGACTGAAGTGTCGATCACTATCCGCGGATCAGCTCCGGAACACGTGGCGACTCGGCGTCTAACCCGAACTTGAAATATATATTCGGGCTTAAGCCGTGACTGCGAAAGGCTTTGCCTATGGCACTCATTTCAAAATGCGAGCTTTCTGGAACAACGCGCAGGGGCGGCGCAGAGATCACCCGCAGCTGTATGTAATTCAACGACTTGCACAAACACCAGTTTCTTTTTCGTGTAACGGTTTCTGCATTTCGAATCAGGGCTAAGTTCAATCAGGGCAACGGCGAAGAGAGTTTTTGGCCATTCAAGTTAGGTCTAACGCGGCCCGATCCCTTTCGACTGTTTCCTGTTTTGTTGCACCAAGCCCATGTGCGATTCGGCTTGAGTATGTGGGCAGGGAACGCAGCCCATTACACAAATTGTCCTCCTCGCAGGAGTGTGTTCGATGAAATGGTCGCATTTTAGCGTCGTCGCCGCGTTATTTTTCGCCTCCACAGCAACAGCGGGTGCACCATCCGCCTTTGCATTTGGCCCCAACAACGGCTGGGTTATCGTCTATGAAAACAGCAGTTCGTGGGGATATCGATTCAGGCGACTTCCTCAGGATCTGGCTGAGGCCTTCAAGACAATGAGCGAAAACGAAATCGTCCTTGGGGTCGGCATGAATGAACATTCGTGGATCCTGATCGGGTCCAAGACATGGCGGTCGCACAACCTACCGGATAGTCTCACACAGTACATTCAGGAACGCCGGAACGAAGGTTACCAAATCATCGATGCCGCGCTGACCCGGTCGGGAAACTGGGTCTTAATTTCAAGAAAAGGCAGCTTTCATGCATGGAGATCCAGTGGAGGTGATATTCCTTCGGATCTTCACGATTATCTTCACAATGTCACGGATAAGAATTATCGCATGTGCGGTGTCGGTATTTCGCCGGATGGTGGTTGGGCCGCCTGTTATCGAACTTCAAACCAAGTCATTTATCGCATGCGGCGCATGCCGGCCGACGCCGTCGAATACACTGACGAGATCGAGTAAGAATAATGGGGTGTGTCAATCGGGACATCGGGCAGATTCAAACGGGACGCCAACCTGGCATCAGTCTCGGCCCGCGGCAAAGGCCACCCTGCCCTGCGTAAACTGGGAGCACTGGTCCAAAAGACCGATCTGGATGTTGTCACTGCCGCCGACTGCGGAAGGTGATCCTTCGTTCGCATCTTGTGAGCGGGGTGGGGGCTTGCTGATGGCGGAAGACACGGCTGAGCAGGTAGTACTTCACCAACGCACTTCACCCGCGTCTGAGGGGATCTCATAGGCAGTACGGTCAGACACGAGGCAAAAGATGAAATGGATCGCAGACTCACGTCCCCAAATAGATCCCGGTGATCCTTAACTGCGTGCGCTCGTGTGACATGCGATTGAAAAGGCGTTTACCCAACGTACGCGTGACGTGACACTCTTTTCCAGGGCTCTACAAATCGCTACGTTCGTTGCCAACCTCCTGGCGTTAACGAAGGCGGGCAACTTAGTCTGCTCGAAACCGCCGCGGGCCCGCCAGTAATAATTGCACGCACGCGTAGTGGATTCCCGATCTCACGCGGCCTATACTGAATGGGCTCGTGGTCGCAACTCGCAGCTGACAACGGTCCAAAACGACTCCCGCCCGTCAGTTGTCACAGTTTTGCATTAGTCCCACGAACAACACGCTGATTCGTTTTTCGTTTGGGGACAACTGTGTCCGTTACGTCCGCATCGCAAGGTAGTGTCCGTTCGTTTCTTGGGCGTCGACCTGCGGCCCGTGGCAGTTCACATGGCACCGGAGTCTTTTGCGATTCTCCGACTCCATGCACTGTCCATCCCGTTGAAAACGACGTGCCTTCGAAACCATGGATCGTTTTCGCAACCCACCCAAGGAAGACTGGCTGGTCGGCTCAGCTTAGAGCGTGTTTTTCGTATCACATCGCTCCGTGACCGAAACTTTTCAGGAAGTGGAAACAAAATGGAAAAAGACAGGGAGAACCAACCTCTCCACGTTCGAGCAGCCGCAGCGACCGACTCTGTCGCATGGGATCTGGATCGGTTGTTTCGAGATCGTCTGTGCGATCTGGTCGATCGACAGATGAACCAGATTCACAAGCGACGTCAAGACCCGGAGGACGTGATCCAGTCGACATTTAGGTCTTTTTATCGCCGGACGGCCAATGGTGAATACCAGTTCACACATACGGGCGCACTATGGTGTCTACTGAAGCGTATCGCCCATCGAAAACTCTTGAAACGTATTGAACACGACAATGCAATCATACGTGATGTGAACATGGAGGAGTATGCGGAGGACGAACAGATTCCCTCGCAGAATGTGACTGATGCCCAAGCTCACTTGTTCGGTGAGGCTTTGGAGATGGCCCTGCACGGCCTGGAGTCGCCGGCCCCGGAAGTGTTCCGGCTACATGTGCATGGATATACAGTCGCTGAGGTTATCGAAAAGGTGCTTAACGGGTTAAATTCACCCTATCCGGAAATCCTGAGCAAACGTTTGCAGGGCAAATCAGAACGCGAGATAGCCGACGAAATTGGCTCAACCCGCGAAGCCGTCCGGTACAAACTGAACCGCATGCGCGAGCGAATCAGCCGAATGCTAAGTGATGTTGAGGGATAACCGTTCGACAGGCGAGTTTAATTGCACCCCAAAAAGCATCCGTGAATGAGCGTTTGCGGATCTCCAGCGTTTTCGAGACGAAGATGCCGGAGTCGCAACTGGAGAAATAGCCCTTTCTCGAGCGGTCCGTGAAATGCAAGGCGTCGGCCGACCGATGACAACGGTCGGCGTTACTGGCAGGCAACGCAAGTCTCTACGAAAACTCCCAAGCACAGCCACGTCTATTTTCTGCGAAACATATACGGATCATTAGCCAGCGTGTAAGCGTCGGCATTGCCAGCCAGAAACTTCTTGACTTCGTCCACTTTGAAAACGTCACCATGCTTCTTGATCTTTCCTCTGGCGACGGCGGAACTATCAGCAATAAACCACATGTAAAGCAGATCGCCATCAGTTCGAATCAGGGCAAACACATTTGCGGTTGACGCGTCCCCGGCACCTTTTTCTTTGAGGTGGGATAGTCTCGGGCTTGTGATCAATATTGTGTCTTGTGTCGTTCCCGACATGTCTAGCTTGGGAATATGACAAAACAAGACGTAGGCCCCCGAGTGTACTGATCTCCCATCCTCGGTTACCTTTATATCCACATAGTATCTTATCCCTCGCTTCCTCAGCGAGACATCCAGCGTTGCCTTAGGTTTGTTTGCCGCATCGGCCCCGCCTAGTTGGGACGCCAATCGATACTCGTGCAACAACGGCCTAATCTCCGTCTCGGTCAACAGATGATCTTCGAAGACAGTCAAGTTGTCGCTGCAGCTCATATCGCAACCCGACAACACTAAAGGAAGGACTACCACAAACAGCATGCTCGTTCTCATCAAGCCAGCCCATCTATAAACCTCATTTGTGCTCTTACCTGCGACGACACCAGATACCGCCATTCAACACGGTTCATCCTTCTCTATCCCCTCAGGCCTCTACGTGATCGAACCAAGCGAGGCCTTTGCCAAATTCGCCTGGCCGCAGCGTAAACGGCGGTTTCCGGATCCACTGTACGTCGAACCGTCCCACCGAGTCAATAAGCAGGATGTGTCCCGGTCTTGGTTCACGCTTTTCTTAAGAAATCGCTGTTCGCCAAATGTGGTGCGATCGTCCGAGTTCGGCGTGGTGACTTCTTTATCAACCGTTTATTTCTGCTTTTTTCCGATCCCAGCGAAAAACCCCAAGAATCTTGCACCAATCCAACAAACGATTCGCCTTGTTCTTGTAGAGCGATAAGCGACAACGCTTGTTGCCGAACGTGTACGGGCTTTTGGGTCAGGGAGATGATGGAATGAGAGTTCGCAATACTGTATTGGCCGCAACCATGGCCGCCTGCTTGTTGATGCCCTTCCTCGTGCTGCAAGGCCGCGCGGCGCAGCCGCTGCTTGGGTTCAGTGGCAAATTGGTCTCATTACCTCGATCCTTCCCCAGCAGAAACGGGATTCGGGGTATGCGTGTCTGCGCAGTGAACCGAGGTTCGTACGCGGCCCGAATGGGACTTGAGCGTGGAGATGTCATCGTTACGCTCGACCACACAGCTTTCACCAGTCGCGCCGGCTATAACGCCGCGTTGCGCATGTGCTCGCAGCGGCCTAGCTTATTGGTCATTAACGTTCGCACCGGCAGGTTGACTCGCGTCAGTGGCAACTTCCCCCACACTCGGGATACTCGTAAACATCCCGACACCATGGGTTTGGCCATTGACTTGACCGAAGACATGCGAAGGCACTGAGCCCGGCATCGTCTACCACAATTTCGTAACATGTCGGCGACAATCCGAAGTTCAATCCAGGCCCGCTAACCCACGGAGCTCGCGATCGCTTGCGACACGTCGCCTCTCCATAAGGCTCGCGTCAATGGACAAGGGCGACTTTACTGAGGGCACGCGTGCCGTGTTCGCTCCGGGTTCTACCACAGAGTCAACACGCGTCCGAGGTTCCGACTGGACGCCTACGTACGCCGGGCGAGAGTAGATGAAGCACCGTGGAGAATCCGTCTTCCCCGTCTCACGGCGTTTCCAGTCGGCACAAAGGACCTTGCCATCGATTTCGGAGTTCGTCATGCCGCGATTTTTCACCGGGTAGGGAGCTGGTGAAATATGGGGGAACACGTATAATCCGGCCCATGTTCGACGATTTTCAAAAGATCATGCGCCGCCTGGTCGGCGTCGGCGGTACCCAAGCGCTTAGCGGAATCGACGCCCGCTTGCTCGCAGCGACATCGGGAGATGGCGACACGGCTTGGCTCGCGAAAGCCACTGGGGCGTTCCTGGTCAGTTTATGCGGTGGCCGCGAGGCGGTCGAGGCGACGACGGTGCTTGCGGAAACCGAGGCTCAGGGTTACTGGCCAGCCGGATTTCTGCAGCGACTCAGGACGTCGGTTCTCAACGAGCAGCAGGATCTGGCCGATCGCCACAGCAACGTGACTCGCAAGCGGCAGGAGGCGGCCGATTGGGTGGATCGATCGCCCAATGCGACTTGGGACAGCGCGGCACAAGAGGTCGTGTGGGGGTTTCTGTTTCCGGAAGGTGCATCGTGTGTGCATGACCCAGACCTCGCAGTTTCCAGTCTCAGAGACCGGCGCACGGTTGATGTCGATCAACTCAATCTTAAGCCCATCAGCGATCCGATCACGGAAATGTTGTTTACCTCCAACATCCTCCTGACACTGCCCTCGGACCTATCGTCGATCGATGATCTGCCTTTCTCGGGAACGCTATGCGATAAGATCAAGGCTGTCGCCGAGCAAGAGCAGAAGTACTGGTTCGACCACCCCATTCCGTTGGATATTGAAATCGAAGCCAACGAAATCATCTATGGTCTCAGGGGCCTGAACGACGCGGTCGCTTTTGAAAAGGCCGCGGGGCACGCCGCGCCCGATGCACGCATGGTCTGTGCACTCTCGCTTTCGGTTACCCACACCGGTTTGCAAACGATTGCCCGGGACTATCTTCAGGAAGTGTTCACGGCGGCAGACGATATGCAGCACCTTGATGTCTACGTGTTTTACGAAGTGGCAAGCAATCGGCTGATTGACGACGTTCTGGCTCCGGCCGTTGAACAATACCTTGGGGAACAAAGCATCGAGCAGTTGCGGCGCGTATTCGGGGTCGATGGCGAGTACGGTCGCCATTACAGCTTCCTGAAGGCGGTGGCCGCGCTCTGGCATGTGTTGATCGATCAGCGCATCCGTGCCACGTTCAAGATTGACCTGGATCAGGTCTTCCCGCAGGAACAACTGGTTGAACAAGGCGGCGGCAGCGCTTTCGAGCACTTTCAATCACCGTTGTGGGGCGCCTGCGGCCGGGATGCTGATGGCAACGTCGTCGAACTGGGGATGCTGGCCGGAGCGTTGGTGAATGAAAAGGACATTGCCCGCGGCTTATTCACGCCGGATGTCACGCGACCATCGGGCATTCCTGCGGGGGAAGCGGTGGCGTTCTTCAACCGCCTGCCAATGGCGCTCTCCACGGAAGCCGAGATGATGACCCGGTACACGAGTGCCGGTGGAGGCCTTGACGGCCAGAACACGTGTCTCCAACGCATTCACGTCACCGGCGGCACCAACGGCATCCTGGTGGACGCTCTGCGCCGACATCGCCCCTTCACACCAACATTTATCGGGCGCGCGGAAGATCAAGCCTACCTGTTGTCCGTTCTCTTTGCGAGCTCGACACCGCTGCGTTACGTCCATTCGGCCGGCCTGATCATGCGTCACGACAAGGAGGCTTTCGCCGCCCTTTCCATCGAGATGGCAAAGGTTGGACGGTTCGTCGAAGATCTGCTTCGAACGCTCTATTTTTCGTATTACGTAAGAGCCCTTCCATGGCCGGATGATCAGATTAAGGAACTGATCGATCCGTTCTCCGGGTGTTTCGTTTCGCACATACCCACGACGCTGGTGGCGCTGCGGCTGACTCTGCGAGTTGCCGAACTGCTTTCTGATGGCGATGAACAAGCTTCTGCGGAAGCGTTCGACCTGATGAATTTGGCCGCTGATCGTTTAGATCCGGTGATCGAACAGTTTCGCGAGACACCGTCGGCGATGGCGGATGAGCTTGCTGAGCAGCGTGCCGGTTGGGATGTCTTCTACGACGTGCTCGATGCTTTGGAGAAAGCGATCGCCGAGCAGGATCCGAAAGCTATTGCCGTACAGGCCGCGGCCCGTCGTGTAGTCCGGGACTGCGAAATCAATCCAAGAGCCATCTGACATCTGCGCTCGGTCAATCCCTCTTGGCTACGATTTTCTGTAGCTGTTCACGCCGCTGGGGTTTGACACATTGTTCGGCGGAGAAAGCGTTTCTTTACGCGAACATATTTTGTCGCCGAAAATGGGTCTGACTCCTTGGAAGCGAGCCGGCGGCCTACATCCCGTGAACGGTTACGATTTTTTTTACTCCGTCAGTCCGTATTGTCGGCCGGCCCTCCCCGCAAGCAACTCAGCTGCAATCGACCAATTGGTAACAGGCGAAAAAAGACTTGAATTTAATCGAATTGCCGGCCCGTAGTTGCTACAATAGCGGCCGCCTGAACGCGTGCATTCACGCTCCCGCCACCTGGGCTAGCGCGATGGCAGATGAAACTCCCGTGAACGACTATGAACGAAGTAACCGAGGACTCCTGCCGCCGCGAACTAGCAATTGTCCCGTTCGCGAGGCGCTTGGTTGTTAGTGCAGTATGAACGTGGGCAGCGCTTACCTTTCAACCGGCAATCCAAAGATGGCGTCTTTAAGGATCGAGTGCCTCTTATGAGAACAAGGACAAGACAGGAACAGACATGACCGTCAAGCACGTCCAGTTACTCGGCCTGATACTTTTTGCGTGCGCAACGCACGCATATGCGGAAGACGGGATGCCACTGCAAGTTGGTGCCGCCAGTTGCGTTATCAATAATCGGCTCGGTGGTTGGGTTCAGGGTGCGG
Organism: Planctomycetota bacterium; assembly: GCA_024274855.1. Taxonomy (GTDB): domain Bacteria; phylum Planctomycetota; class Planctomycetia; order Pirellulales; family Pirellulaceae; genus JAJSAJ01. Next base: position 11,738 of record JAJSAJ010000150.1, read on the forward strand.
GCGTCGCCCGCGCGGCAACCAGGCAGCGCGACGACTTGGAAGCGAACGGGCTGTATTTGACCGACGGCAAGACACGGATCCTGCTGGTCAGTTGTGACTTGGTCGGTTTGAACTCCGATCACGTGGCATCCATGCGGCAAGCCATGGGCAAAGCGGCGGATATTCCTCCTCGGAACATAATCATTGCCTGCACGCACACGCACGGCGGTCCGTCGTTGCTTAAGACCAACTACCTGATGCCGGTCGATCACGCCTATATCAAACGGTTGCAAGGCTGGCTTGTGCAACTGGCGAACGAGGCAGTTCAATCAGCCAGGGCCGGCAAGATCGGCTGGGGCAAGGGAACATCGCAAATAGGATTTAATCGGAGACTCTGCTGGGCCGACGGCACGCACACGATGCACGGAGATGCGTCGCGAGCTGAATTCTCCGGTCTGGAAGGCCCCGATGATCCACAGCACCTTGCCATCTTCGTCGCGGATACCAGCGGCAAGCTGGTCGCCGTGTTGCATCATAACACCACCCATCCGACGATCTTTTACGCAGCCGGCATCTATTCGGCGGATTTCCCCGGCGAGGCTCGTAAGATCCTTCGGAAACAACTGGGGAACGTCCCTGTTCTGTACATGAACGGCGCCCAGGGGGATGTCGCCATCGACGATATGCTCCATCGGCGAAAGGAATCTCGTGAAGAAAAACTTCATCGCATCGGCAGTATGCTTGCCAACGAAACCTTGCGACTTTACCGGAACGTCACGTACCACGATCATCCGATCCTCGCGCACAATTACCAGGATCTAAAGGTCGACGTCCGCTTGCCTGAACCTGAGCGACTCGCCACATCCCGAAAGATACTCGCCCAGATCGATGCCGGAGACAAAATCCGGGGAATGAAAATGATCATGGCGTTCGGAACGGTCCATCTGCAAGACATCTATGGCGAAAAGCCGGTCGATATTTTGCCCATTCACGCTATTCGCATCGGAGATGTTGCATTGGTGACCGAACCCTGCGAACTCTATTGCCAGTTCGGCCTGGACATCAAACGGCGAAGCGCCGCGCCGATCACGGCCGTTATCGGGCTTGCGGACGGTTTCGGCGGATACTGCCCAACGATCTACGGTATCCTGGGCGGCGGCTATTCCGGTCAGCCGATTTTCTGGACGCGTTTGGAGCCAAACGCTGGGTACAAAATCGTGGAGAGTGCCGGGAAGCTACTGAACGACGTGTGGCACAAGGCTCCTGCGGTCGGCGAACGACACGACCAAGAGCTCAAGAAAGATCGGAACCGGTGACCCGCCTCCCGGCGATTCACTGATCCAGATCGGCGGTGATCACCGAATGACTGATGCTCAGTCGCTGAACGCAATGTGGAAGGCGTGCGAATACACAAAGGAATAACCATGAAATCAATCGAATGGCTAGTGACAGAACATGACCTTATTGAGCGTGCACTTACCGTTCTGGAAATGGTCGTCGCTCGCATTGAGTCCGGTCAGCCCGTCCCTGACGGTTTTCCCCGGTGGGCACCGCAGTTTTTCCAACAGTTTGCCGACCAATGCCACCATGCCAAGGAAGAGGATCTACTGTTTCCGTTATTGAAGTTGCGTGGCATTCCCCAGGCGTGGGGACCGATTGGCTGTATGCTTCAAGAACACGAACTTGGACGCGACTGCGTGCGGCGAATGCGCAAGGCCAGTGAAGCCGCTGAGTTAGACGGCCCCGCCTTTTCCGCGGCAGCCAACGAGTTCATTCCGCTGTTACGACAACATATCAACAAAGAAAACAACGTTCTTTACCAAATGGCACGGAACGTAATGAGCGAGGCGGACGATGCGGGCCTAACCAACAACTTCTCGAAGGCCGAACAGGACAAAGAGCTCGTTGGAATGCTCCAACGTTATGATGCCGAAGTCGCGAGGTGGGAAGACCAGATTGGATAGGGACAGCAACGAACATCCAGTGGAAGAACGGAGAACCAGAGAAGATGCAGGCAAAAAAACAACGAGCAAGAAAACAGGAAGGCTGGTGCGGAACATCCAACACGCAAGGGGGACTGGATGCGTGTGAAAATGACGGGCCCCAACGACCAACCTGATTTCTTCGCGAACCTTTTGCCGTTCGGAGCGTCTTATCCGGCAGCCTAATACACGTAATCACCCGCCGTTTGGACACCTTCGAAGACGGCCGTAGACGCTCAACTCTCGACTTTAATGCGGGTGGGCCAGTGCTCATCCAGGCCTCATAAGCCAGGACCGCCGGGTGCGACCCCCGGACCCGCTACTTACCCACACGCGAGCGCGCAACCGGCGCGGTCTAATCTCTCGTAATTTGCGTGAATGTCGCGACCACCTCTGATACCAACATGGCCCGTCGGCGAACACACGAGCTCACCGAGTCAGCATATCACGTGCCTTTCACCTGGCTCAGGGACCGAAACGTTCGACGATGTTGATTGATCTTCACAATTGCCAATCAACGAATACCGTGAAGAGGTTGCTTCATGTTGATCGCAAGGGACGTGTAATAGGCGAGCACATATCCACCGTGGTACCCGGCAAGAGCTTTCGGGTGCTTGGTTGCCCAGGCTTTCATCCACTTACGGATTTTGGGGTTGTAGACGCCGAATAATCCGTAGGAACTCGCCACAAAGTGAAGGTCCATGTCACCCAACGTGTAGCCAAAGCTCTTTCTGCTGCGATATCCCACCCGAAACCACCCATCGGCACCATCTGAGAAGACCGTGAAATGCGGGTCCTCCAGCGTGCCCCGCGACACTCGGTAAGCAAGATTGTTGGCCCATCCTTCCATCGCTTCGTCGCTGATCGTTACGCCGAACGGTTTACCAAATCTCTTAACCGTTTCAAAAAACCAATTGAACCGTCTCGCGTGCGATACGTCAGTACCCACTTTTGACAAGCGTTTCGGAGCCTGTTTGACCGTACCATCTGCCCGGAACATCGCGTGTGGATCGGTGTCTGAGCGAGTTTTTGTAATTTCGGACCCGTAGCCTGCGAAGCGGTAATCGGAATAGCCAGCCCAACCCGTTCGATCCAGAATCCAACATTCATATGTCTTGCCTTGAATGGCCTGCTTGACCACTTCCCACTTGGGAGCGATGCTGTTCGCCATGTAGCTTTTCACATACCGCTTCCAC
>JAJSAJ010001124.1 GCA_024274855.1 Planctomycetota bacterium
ACGAGACTGATTCACCCACGGGCAAGCCGCGTGGGGGTCTTTTCGAAACTCACACGTCGTCCAGTGCCTCGACACTCTCGAAGATCTTACCTTCGAGCATGGCCAGACTGGCACCGCCCCCCGTGCTGACATGGGTCACCTTATCGGACAATCCAAACACCTTGATCGCCGCAGCGCTGTCACCCCCACCGATGATACTGACCGCACCGCTCTTGGCAATCGCCTCCGCAACGGCTCGCGTCCCCGCATCAAAGGGTGGCTTCTCGAAGACACCCATCGGTCCATTCCAAACGACCGTTTTGGCCTGGAGCACGATGTCGGCAAACAACTCGGCCGTCTTCGGCCCAATATCGAGTCCCTCGTACCCATCGGGAATTTCTCCAGAGGGAACGATGACCTTATTGCAGTCACTGCTGAACGCATCGCCACAGTGGGTGTCGACCGGCAACACCAGCTTGTCTCCGCCCATTTCCATCAGTTGCTTGGCAAGCTGCGACTTATCGGGTTCGACCAGGCTGTTCCCGACACGACCTCCCCTGGCCAGAGAAAACGTGTAGGCCATCGCACCACCGATAAGCACCTGATCGCAAGTCGTCAGCAGCTTCTTGATCACATTGATTTTGTCGGAGACTTTGGCACCACCCAGGATTGCGACAAACGGGCGTTCGGCGTTGTCAATCGCGTCAGAAAGATACTTGATCTCCTTCGCAACCAGCAGCCCAACAACCTTCGGCTTGGTTCCCATTGCCTGAGGAACGCCGACCATCGACGCATCGGTTCGATGGCAGGTGCCAAACGCATCATTACAATAGATATCCGCCATGCCAGCCAGCTGTTCGGCAAACTCCGGGTCGCCCTGTTTCTCGCCTTCGTTGTAGCGAAGATTCTCGAGCACCAGAACCTGTCCGCTGAGCAACTCCGTAGCCTTTTTCCTGGCATCTTCGCCCACAGTGTCGGCTGCAAGTAGAACATCCTGACCCAACAGTTCGGCAAGTCGCACAGCTGCCGGCCTTAGACTGAACTCAGGCTCCTTGTTCTTGGGACGCCCAAGGTGGCTCATCAGAATCAACGCGCCACCACGCTGCAAGACCGATTGAATCGAGGGAAGAGCCATTTGGATACGAGAATCATCGGTGATCCGCTGCTGCTTGTCCAACGGAACGTTGAAATCGACTCGCATCAACACCTTCTTGTCCCGAACGTCCACATCCTGAATCGTCTTTTTCGTCATCGGTAATTCCCTTGTCTCTGAATGGACTTTTATCTCTGGATTGGGGCGTCCCCTAAGCCACCCGGTCTCGCTAATGACAGTTTCACCATATCATGGCGGGTTGCAGAGCCCTCGTGAAGTGGTCGAGAGGCCAAAAGCACAAGCGTATGCGAATGCCGAACTGGCCCCAAACCGGGCCCGCTTATCAGCAACGCGCCAGGCGAACGTCTCCAGGTCGCAGTGCAAGCAAGTGGGCGTCGGTCTCAACCGCAACCAGTACGGTCAGCGATCAGGCGGAATTCGTCCGGATCACCGCCTGATCGATCAATGATTCTCGATCGTCGATGTGCTTCGCTTCGAACATCAGCCGCGGATGCAGGAAAACCCGCACTTTCTTGACATAGTCATCGAACTGCTGCCGAGCAAGCGTTTTGACAACTGGAGACACCTGGCCAAGTCGCCGGTAGCAACCTTCCTTGGCAAAAAAGATTTCCATATCGAATTGAACTTCCAATTTCATGGGCGGCGCGTCAAACAGGACCTCATGCGGCGCCACCGGCATCTTCAACCGTTCGCCCAATACATCGGCCAAATGGGAGGCACATTGCACGAGCCACGGATAAGGTCGCCGCGCCAAACTGCGATACTGATCGGGAAACTGAAAGACGCTGAACTGAGCAAACCGTTTGTACAACCGCCTGGTTGAACCGAACAGTCCATCCAGCAATTCATAGGCTGGGCCGTTTTCCGCGGCCGTTTGAAGCGTGACAACCATCTGGTGCTCGTCTTGCCGAAACAGCTGGTCCAAATCCAGGTCGTGGTGGAGGAGTGAAAAGGCTCGCTGTAACATGGCCGTGGCGCTTCGCACCGCATGATGCCAATAAACTTCGCTGAACATCACATAGCGTGCAAAGACCATCATCTCGGCTGCCGTCCGGCCCTTTTCAGCAATAGCCAAGCCGTCGCCAGCCTCATTCACGCAAAGGCTACCAAGCAGCCGCTGCTGATCAAAGTTCCGCCCGTAGGGAACCCCCGCGTGGATGCTATCTCGTACCAGATAGTCCATTTTATCCACGTCGATCGGCCCGGAGAGCATACTGGCAGACAAACGCGAACACTCATCCCGCGGTTTTTCTGACAGGAGAGCGACGATTTCGCGCGGGGGGATTCCCCAATCGTCTCGCAGAGTATCGGCAATCTCGCCTTCCAGCAGAAAACTGTTCGCAAACAGCTCATGGTCTGGCACGCCGGGCAAGTCGATATCTTCGATCGGGTGGCAAAACGGCCAATGTCCCAGATCATGGAGCAATGCACCAACGATAAACCGCTCCGCATCGCGCGGGGCCATGATCTCCAGAAACCGCGAGTCATACGACAATTGCTTCAGATACAAGAGTGCCAGCCGATAGACCCCTAGGGAATGTTCAAAACGCGTGTGACGAGCTGCGGGATAGACAAGCGCAACCAGTCCAAGCTGGCTGATCCGCGCCAACCGGCGAAACTCGGCCGAATCGATCAATTGCTGGACTCGAGCCGTCAGCGGCACATCCAATTCTTCCGCTATGCGAACTAGATGTCGCCGCTGATCCAATCCCTGAATCTCGGGAATATCGGATATGAAGTTCATCGTTCAGCCTCACATGGCCACCTCGGCACCCGGTCGCCGCCGGCCTCTACATCAACGGGACTCCAATCAGGAAACAGAGCCCACCGGTGATGATCAGATAGAAGCTGTAATGGATCACACCCGTCCCGAAATCAAGATCAAAACAACCGGCCGCCGTAGCTCCACCGGCGATCATGAGGGGCGGAATCAGAAAAGCCAAATGAAACAACTCCAGATGCTCCAAGCTAAACACGTACTGGGGGACCCAAACATAGGCACCCCACAAGAGCGCGTAGACAGCCGAGCAGACCGCGGTTCGGATCATGACCGACGTTCCACGATACGGTTCCAGCTCGTCGTCACGCAGAAACGTGTATCCGATGAAAACCAGCGGAAACGCAATCCCCAACGCGCCCAACCCCAGAACGACCGGCGACTTCACACTGCGCATCATCAGAGCAAGAATCAAGACAAGAACGATACCAGCGACAATGCCAATGATTGCCAACGGCGACAACTTGGCCTCCTGGCGAAATATCGGCTTGAGTACCGCTTGCCCCGAGGTTGTCTTCGGGCCGAATGCCTCCGGCGCATGGACGACAACTTCCTCGCCCTTCTTCGGAATTGCAATGACGGTCTTGCACTTCGGACAAGGCCCTTTCTGACCGGCATACTTGTCGCTGACTTTGAAACGCGTACGACAGCCTGGACACGTAATATCAATAGCCATAAATCCACCCGCAAAAACACATCCGGGCCAGCAAACATACGAACATCATGAGACCCGCGGACGCTTCTGTACTCTCAGAAATCCGAGTGCCTGAACTTGTAGCACCCGCAACGACTCGGCGAAACTCTATCCTACTCGAGTTCTGCAAGATCGTCTTCGGTGACCATGGTGAAGCCTTTTGAACGAAGCGTCTCCATGGCCAATTCAAGGTTGTCGACCATCAACGCCACCGCCGGCCGACCGTGGGGACGCACCAATAAAGGATAGGCCTGAATGATATTGATCTCAGCCTGCAAGAGTGCCGTACAAACCTGGAGCAACGGTTGTGATCCGGCCGGCAATTCGACGCCAATCAAGTCACTCTCGATCATCGCCAAGCCCGCCCGCTCCAACACTTCGCGGCCCTGCTCCGGGTGACTCAGCAAAAAACGTACAAACGCGCATTCAGTCGCGTCGTTAATCGATAGTGCCACAATGCGGACCCGACTGCCTTCAAATCGTCGGACAACCTCCAATAGCTGCCCAACACGATTCTCCAAGAACACCGTAAACTGTCGAATCTTGGGATAATCTCGACCACGCATCGTCGCAAAATCGGTTGCCCCGCCCTCTACCACACTCATCTGTATCGCCTATTGCTAGAGTTTCAGGCTATCACCTGCGCGCACCGTGCACGCGTCTTTCGTGAGCAAACCAAAATGGGGCGAATTCTCCTTACGGTCTTCTCGTTGTGACGGTCTTCTCATTGGAATTGCGGCCCCGCCACGCCAGAAGTCAGCACGCCCGTCCGACACTCGCGACACTAACTATAAGCATACCAAGGGGGACGGTCAACGCGTTTTCAAGCAGTCTTGCCATGCCGACTCGATCCCTTCTCACCTTACCCCACCTGTTCTATCTCGCTCAACTGGCGGCAAGCGAATGGCTCTGGAACGAAACACGACGCTGATCCGTCAGATTGCACCTTCTTTTTGCTGGTTCCACTCAGAACCGCAACCTATTTCTTCGGCGAGGGTCGACTTCTCGACGTAGAGTGATCTTGGGGTCTCCGATTGCGACCGGCGCGCTCCCTGCGAGCCTTTTTCCGGATCAAACAACGGAAATCGGCCCAATTGGGCGTATCCCTCATGAGGGCGGCAGGGCACTCTTACTGCTGCAGCCCGAATAATCCCTACAACACGTCTCGGGGAAGCTGACCACGAATCTCAACGAGCACGTTGAAGGTGAGCGATACGATTCGGATACAGAAATCGGATCAGTTCGAAAATCCCATGCAGACGCACGACGCGATTCGGCCAGCAAGCCGGCACCGCACGACGCTAAACACGAATAGAATACCTCACGGCCAGCAGACGGGACCTGCCCACAACCATGCTCGGAATCACCCCAAAAATCCAACCGGTAAAATCGAGTCGCGACCCGTTGCTGCGAGTACTTGACGCGTCATGTATTCTGGCAGCGTTTTACCTGGCCGAGCGATTTCTGGCACCTGTGCAGAACAACTTGTACTGGCCCATTGCCGCTCTGGCAATTGTCCTTTTCTACCTGGCCAGTGAAATATGTAACATGTACCGTGACTGGCGAGGCGCAGCGTTGGAACACGAAGTGGCTCGTGGATGGCTGACATGGGCTGTCACGGGAATTGCCATCTTAACCGTCGGTTTCGCCACTGGCTACGTGGCGAATCTGCCTCGAAACACATTGTTCACGTGGGGGATTATCACCCCGGTACTGTTCGCCTGCAATCGCGTTGCGATTCGGTCTTTCCAACGTGTACTGCGCTCCCGTGGCATGAACACGCGAGGCTACGCAATCGTCGGCGTCAACGAGCTTGGATTTCGGCTGGCCCGTGATATTGACCAGAATCCGGCACTCGGTTTGAAATTGATTGGGTTCTTCGATGATCGTCCCAAGAGCCGAACGCCGGAAGTCCCGACAGAAATCGGACGGCGAATTGGGAATCTGGACGAATTGGTTCGCGGCGCGCGCTCCGGACAAGTCGAAGCAATCTACATCACATTTCCGATGCGTGCCGAAGACCGAATTCGAGGCGTTTTGCAACGATTGGCTGACTCGACCGCGACCGTCTATATCATCCCTGACTTCTTCGTCTTCGAATTATTGCACGCCCGCTGGACAAACATCGGGGGCCTGCCCGCGGTCAGCGTCTTCGACCATCCGTTTTACGGCGTTGATGGACTTGTCAAACGAACCATGGATTTGATACTGGCAGCCTTCATCCTTCTGATCCTCGCCGTACCGATGGGCATCGTTGCGCTGTTGGTCAAACGCTCCTCGCCCGGCCCCGTGTTGTTTCGGCAACGCCGATACGGGCTGGACGGACGGGAAATCGGCGTATGGAAGTATCGTACGATGCGAGTCTGTGAGGACGGCGATAAGGTAACCCAGGCCACGAAAGATGACAATCGCATCACGCCAATCGGCCGCATCCTCCGACGAACCTCCATCGACGAGCTGCCCCAGTTGCTGAACGTTCTGCTGGGACACATGTCACTGGTCGGCCCACGGCCTCACGCGACGGCACACAACGAACACTATCGGAACATGATCCAAGGCTATATGCTCAGGCACAAGGTAAAACCCGGAATTACCGGCCTGGCCCAAGTCAGCGGCTGCCGCGGTGAAACCGACACAACCGAGAAAATGCAGCAGCGCATCGAGTATGACCATCGATATATCCGTGAATGGTCCCTCTGGCTCGATTTCAAAATTCTTTTCAAGACCGTCTTGGTCGTCTTCTCCCAAGAGAACGCCTACTAAGGATTCGCCCATCAATAACTATCGCACTCTTCCGCGTACAGACCCCCATGGGTTCGCCCCATGGGTGAATCAGTGTCGCAGCTAAGGAGGAGCGCCGCATGAACGCACCCCAGTTCGGGACGCGCGCTCCGATGCCCATTAGCTTGAGAGACTTTGGTTCCCACGGGACAAGCCCGTGGGGGACCCAGACCGACGCAACGTCCCCCAGTAAACGTGACAACAATTGATTCGCCGGTCC
>JAJSAJ010000151.1 GCA_024274855.1 Planctomycetota bacterium
GGGGAACAGGACAATTGTCAGGACCGATGATGGTCACAATTGCCAAGGCGTTGAACGTGCCATCACCTCCGACGCGCGAAGATGTCGTTCGGTACTGGCTGGGTCGACCATTGGACTTCCGGCCAGGCGAAAGCTTCGAATACGGAAATCTCAACTATTGCATGTTGGGACGAATCATCGAACAGATAACGAGCCAGACCTACGAAGCCTATGTGCGAGACAACGTCCTTACTCCACTCGGAATCACACGAATGAAGATCGGCAAATCGCAACTCGCCGACCGCGCCGATGGCGAAGTTCGCTACTACACGCGTTATGGCGATACGATGCCGTCTGTCTTTCAAGCGCACCTTGGCAAGATGGTCCCGGTCCAATACGGAGCGTGGGACTTGGACGTCATGGACGGAAATGGAGGTTGGATCGCTTCGGCGATCGACTTGGTGAGCTTTGCCTCTGCGCTCGACGATGCGGCCGAAACGCGAATTTTATCACGAGAAAGCGTGCGACAGATGTTTGCGCCTCCGCCATACCCGTTCGCACACGCCGACAACATGCAAACCAAAGAGTCGTGGTATGCCTGCGGGTGGGTTGTGTCCAGGTTACCAGACGGCAAGCTGATTACGAAACACAATGGCCGATTCCCAGGTACATCAGCCTTTCTGATTCGCAGACCAGATGGCTTGTGCTGGGCCGTCCTCTGCAATATCCGTTCGACCATCAACGCGGAGGAACCTGTGCGTTTGCTCGCCTCGTCCTTGTCCCACGCAATCGACAGCGTGCGAAAATGGCCAGTAGGAACGCAACTTGGACAGCCTTTCACTTCTAGCTCTTTCTTGGGAGAATAGTCGGCATTCTGGGGCGACCAATGGTACGGATGCGACAGAACCGTAATCAAACGGAAACACTCCCGCATTTGGCCTACCCCTGCTGGTCGCTCGCCAGGCGCTCCCGCACAGTACGGACTTGTCGCACACCGTGACGCTTAGAGGAGTCAGACGTAAATGTCTGTTACAACTGACAACGCATGACTCAACCTCTCCTGATCATTAATATCGCTGGACTTGGCGTATCGACTGTTGGATCGGATACGCCCAATCGTCTGCGTCTGTCCGAGGCAGGTAGCGGCACAATTTCGCTGCAGCCACCGACACCCGCGCTGACAAGCGTATCCCAGGCAACATTTCTTACCGGTACTCCACCAGCCCAACATGGGATCGTCTCCAACGGGTGGTACTTTCGCGATCTGGCAACCATCCTGAATTGGCAGCGGACGGCCAACCTGATGGCACGCGAGACGATCTGGGAAGCAGCTCGTGCCGATAACCCGGACCTGTTGTGTGCCAACCTGTTCTGGCGCTACGCGACTCACGCATCGAGTGACGTGAATGTTGTCGAGCGCCCAACGTATTGGGCCGACGGTCGAAAATCGCCTGACATCTATACTGAACCGGGATCCATGAGAGACGAGCTGACTGAACGGTTCGGCCCGTTTCCGCTCTTCCGGTTTTGGGGGCCGGCGGCCGGCATCCAGTCAACACAGTGGATTGTGGATGCAACACGGTACCTGATCGAGCAAGGCCGTTTTGGTCTATTGCTGACCTACATCCCACATTTGGATTATGACCACCAACGTTTCGGACCCGATTCCAGTCAAGCCCAAAAGGCACTTCGTGACATGGACACGGAAGTAGGACGCTTGGTCGATGCCGCACAATCGCGTGAGATGCGAATTGCCGTTGTTTCCGACTACGCTTTCCAAAAGGTGTCACGCCCGATTTTTCTAAACCGAATGCTGCGTCAAGCGGGTATGCTATGCGTGCAACACGCGGAGAACGGTGAGCTTCTCGAGCCAGGTGCATCCACGGCCTTCGCCGTTTGTGATCAGCAGACGGCACATATCTATGTGAATGACCCATCTTCCGTTACCAAAGTCAAGAAACTGCTGGAAGATACTGATGGTGTTGATCGAGTCTTCGATCGACAACAGATGCGGGATCTGGAACTTGACCATTCACGCTCGGGCGAGCTTTTCGCGATCGCTGAGCCCGAATGCTGGTTCGCCTATCCCTATTGGCTGGATGAAGCCAATGCACCTGACTTTGCCCGCTGTGTGGCCATTCATGCAAAACCAGGCTGGGATCCCACGGAATTATTCTGGTCTCCTGGCATTTCGGGAAAGCTTCACTTGGCCAAACGCATGCTGCAGAAAGTGCTGGGACTTCGAGCGCCGTTCGATGTGATTAGCGGCCACATGTCGATCGTACGCGGATCTCACGGGCGAATTCCAACAAGCGATCTGCATCGTCCCGTCTTGATTACAAGCTGGCCGATCGATCCACGCGGAATTGAGCGAATGCAAGATGCAAAGGCACTCGTTGTACAGGCTCTTCGCGACTGACAAAACGGGGAGCCGCATAATCCTCTTCGGCGCTGACCCCGTAGCCGTTCAGTGCGCTGGGGTCTGACGCAATTTTCGGCGGAGAAAGCGTTCATTTACGCAAACGCATTTTGTCGCCGAAAATGGGTCTGACCCCTTGGAAGCGAACCGGCGGCCTACATTCCGTGAATGGTTACCTGACCCCAAACCGCCGACCCTTGACCCGTCAGCGCCAGCCAGTGATACTGAGTCTGGCTTTCCTAGCCGCCCCCGCCGTTCCCCTGAACAATCCAGCCAACGGAGGAATCGACATGCTTGCACCAAAGGCCCGCGTCTGTTCCCGGCCCCGCACACTAACCATCCTTTCGCAACGTGGAATGACGGCACTTGTTTTTGCCACATTCGCCGCCATTTTGCCGATAGGCACCGCCGACAGGGCATTTTCGGCCGACACTCGCTCCACACCTAATATCATCTACATCCTGGCCGATGATCTCGGTTATGCCGAGCTTGGGTGCTATGGGCAGAAAAAGATCAAGACGCCGAACATCGATCAACTGGCCGCCGAGGGCATTCGGTTTACACAGCACTACTGCGGCAACGCGGTCTGCGCACCATCACGATGCGTACTGATGACCGGCAAACATCCCGGACATGCGTACATTCGCAGCAACCGTCGCGCCCGCCTGCCAGCCGAACTCAAAAAGAAATACGGCCTGGTTTTTTCCGGCCAGGAACCGATTCCCGATGCCGAGTTCACAATCGCTGAAATGCTTAAGCAGAAAGGCTATGCCACCGCGGCAATCGGCAAATGGGGACTCGGACAGTTCGGCACGACCGGTGACCCAAACAGGCAGGGCTTCGATCTGTTTTTAGGATACAACTGCCAGGGCCATGCCCACAGCTACTATCCAGCTCATCTTTGGCACAACGACCAGAAGGTAATGCTCAACAACAACCCGCCGGTGCCCGGTCACGCCAAATTGCCGGCAGGTGCCAACCCGAACGACCCGGCTTCCTACGCGTCGTTCAAGGGCACGGACTATGCCCCGGACCGGATGCTTGACGTAGCTTTGCAATTCATCCGGGATAACAAAGACGGGCCGTTTTTTCTGTACGTCCCGTCGACCATACCGCACGTAGCGCTGCAGATCCCGGACGAAGCACTGAAGCCCTACCTTGGCAAATGGCACGAAACGCCGTTTGTGAACGATGTCGGCTATGGCTACACCCAACATCTTACGCCAAGGGCCGCCTATGCGGCCATGATCAGCCGACTCGATAGCGACGTCGGCCGTATCATGGCGTTACTCAAGCAACTGGGACTGGACGAAAACACGCTGGTCATTTTCTCCTCGGACAACGGCACCACACATCTGGACAAGGAAGTGGATTACACCTTTTTCGATAGCGTCGGTCCGCTGCGCGGCCTGAAGGGTAGCCTCTATGAAGGAGGAATCCGAGTGCCCATGATCGCCCGCTGGCCCGGTCGGATCGAGCCGTCGTCGACAAGCGACCACATTTCGGCCTTCTGGGATGTGATGCCGACGTTAGCCGAGATAGCAGGCACCAACCCGCCGGCGGGGATCGATGGCATCAGCTTCGCACCCACACTGCTTGGCAAACCAGATCAACAGAAACCTCACGAGTATCTGTATTGGGAGTTTACCGGTTACGGTGGCCAACAGGCGGTTCGGATGGGCAAGTGGAAAGCTGTCCGACAAAACATTCTTCGCCGCAACAACTCCGACCCACTCAAAATCGAACTGTTTAACCTCGATGAAGATGTCGGCGAATCACATGATGTCGCAGCCAAATATCCGGAAATCGTGGCCCGAATGCAGAGTATCATGCAGACTGCACGTGTGCCCAGCAAGCTATTCCCCATGCCACCAATCGACAAATAGCTGACCGGCACCACATTACTCGGGCAAATTCATCACAAGCTGTCGCCACAACTTGAGACTGTTTACGAAAGAATGAAACATGGACCATCTACTGAAGTCTCTGGCCTTGTTGACTGCGTCCATCGGCGTAATCTGGCTTGTCGGTGGCAAAGTGTGCGGCGCAGAGAAGTCGACATTGCGAGCCGAATGGACCATGCCGCCCCGATGTGAGCCGTTTAGTGAAGTAAGGGTCCAGTACTTGAAAGAGGAGTTGCGTCAGACGGGTTACCGGCTTGTAATTTCGATTCATCCCGAGCAACGAGTCGGCTCGGATGGCCAGTACGCTCCACGCGACCTTTATGTCATCAATGCCGACGGAACAGGCCTGACACAACTGACTGATACGCCGGAGAAGGACGAACGCGTACCCCGCACGTCTCCCGATGGTACGATGTTCACTTATAACTACGGCGACTATCTGGTCGACGTCGGAACCTTGAAGACCAACAAGAAGCTGAAGGCAAAGGACTACTGGGGTGGTTACGTATGGACTCCGGACAGTAAACAGACGGTATACTGCGAAAAAAACCGTCTCGTCTACACGGACGTAGCAACCGGCAAGACGACAAAACCGGTCCGTGTCGAACGAACGGTGAGTCTGCTTGACATGTCGTTCGACCGCAAATGGCTTGTTTTCGAGATTCGCAACTTTCGAGGCTGTCGGTATTCCATCGACTTCATGCCGACCGGAGGCGGTGCAATACGCAAGCTGCCAAACCATCCCGCGGGTGGTGGCGAATGCCATCCGGCCTTTTCACCCGATGGAAAATGGATGTGTTGGAATTCGGGCGCGAGTCTCAGCGTACGTCGGTTCGATCCGACCTTACCGGACGGCACGGACGGCAAGATTGTCACCTTACCGAAAAAACTACTGGGCCAGGATCCGTGTGGTCGCTGGTCGCATTGTGGTCGGTACATCGCTTATGTTAAGATCCCACACAATGGCAGTTGGAAAGTACACAGCCCGATTTGCATTGTGCGACTGGCCGACAACAAGATGATCACGATCAGTCCACCCGGTTGGTTGGCGCATCACTGGGACTATGATTGGCTGCCGCCCGGCCCGAAGCATTGACGGAGCGCAAGGCCGACAAATGGGTTCAATCGATCACTCTTGATTGCCGGCCGAATCGGGCTGTATCCCATCGCCATCGAGTACGACTTCTTCTGATTCTCGCGTCCAAACCCGTGGGCAACGCACATACTAGAAGCACAAGACGATGAGAGAACATCTTGCCAGATTTATTGCCATTGCACTCGGCAGTCTGTTTGCCTTTGCCCTTCTGCCATCCACAGGTTGCCGCAAGGGCGAGTCAACCGGCACCGACACCGGAACCAGTCACCCCGCGAAAGGTAGTGTCGAAATGGTCCTTGTCCCTGGTGGCTGGTTCCAAATGGGAAGCGACCAGGAGGAGGATGAAACCCCACATCGAGTCCATGTCAGCTCATTCCACATGGACAAGTACGAAGTAACTCAAGAAGACTACGAGCGCGTTGTTGGCAAGAACCCGTCCCGCTGGAAAGGAGCGAAGAAACCTGTGGACCAGATCCGATGGGTGGACGCTGTGCGATATTGCAATGCGCGATCACGTTCCGAAGGGTTCGATCCGGTATATGACGAATCGACATGGCAATGCGATTACAATGCGAACGGTTACAGATTACCTACCGAGGCGGAATGGGAATATGCCGCTCGAGCGGGCACAACGACTGCGTATTTCTTCGGTGACGACGATTCCAAACTGAAGCTGTATGCCTGGTTCAAAAAGACAAGCACTCGAGGAACGCACCCCGTTGGCCGCAGACGATTGAATCCCTGGGGTTTATGTGACATGTATGGGAACGTTTGGGAATGGTGCGGTGACTATTACCAGGAAGATTACTACAAAAACAGTCCCGAGAAAAATCCACCCGGTCCAACGTCAGGCAAGAGCCGAGTGGTACGCGGAGGATGCTGGAACTCACGGCCCGACAACTGCCGCTCGTCGCATCGAAACTATGAAAATCCCGTCTTTACGGATACTTGTTTCGCCAAGGATGTCAATGGTTTCATCGGCATTCGCTGTGTGAGATCCGCGAGGTAATGCCTTCGTGCAGTTCGAGCAACGGGCACTGATCCTCGCGATTTTCGCAGCGTCTCTTGTTCGCGACTCCTCTTGTTTGCGACGAGTGTAAACTCCACATCCATCCCGCCGTGCACGGTTGACGTTCTTGCCAATAGTGGCCAAGGTTATTCTCGGAACGAACCTTTGGCTCGGCTTCCGAAGCGTATTCCAGAGGCAAAAACGGCACACATTCTTTGCTCTTCTTCTAATCGACAACTTATCTCTTCTTGCCGGCCGGTTTTCGCCGACGCGCCGGCAGATCGTTATCCCGCACCTCCTTCAGCTTGGCCGTCATCGGAGTCTGGCAGACCTTGTTTCCATAACAGGAGACTGCCGTTAGGGTCAGGTCGTCCTAGATGATGAATAGCACATTGTGTTTTTGCTCGGCCTTCCGCAGCCCCGCAGCCCTGGGCCCCATTCCGCAGACTACGCAAACAGGCAGCATGAAAGCCGCTGCTGATACGCCGATCAAGACAATTGGTAATTGTGTAACTGTTTAGCCGTCAGCAGTTGGATTTGTATTTCGCTGCTGTTTTTTCGGCTGATCGACCCCAACGGCCTTGTGCCGTTGGTGAGCGAGTCTATTGAGCTAAGGCCGGCATGTCATGCCGACAGCCGCTCCCCCTTTCCGCTCCCTCCCCGCCGCCAAAGGCGGCGGGGAGGGAGCGGAAAGGGGGTTTTCATCACATGCTTTTTAGCTCGAGAGACTTATTCACCCATGGGGGTCCTTCGACCAACGCGCGTTCTCCATTTGGCCGAGCTGTTGCTTCCTTGACAAAGTTCCTGCGTCGCCACGAATCATTGGCCGAGCAAAGCGTCGATGATCGCATTGAACGTTGGACTAGGACGCATTGCTTTTTCCATCGCCGATTCATCGGGGAAGAAGTAGCCGCCAATGTCCACTGAATGCCCTTGGGCAGACAGGAGTTCTTCGCATATTCGCGAGTCGTTTTCTTCGAGCTCACGTGCAACTGGCGAGAAACGAGCTTTCATTTACGCATCCGTATCTTGCGCCGCCAGGGCCTGCGCCCAATAGAGCGTCAGGTAGAACGTACTGCCCCGATTATCAAGCTCGTTTACCTTTCGTGACGGAAGACGTCCATTTTCGAGGTACAAGGCGATCGCCTCGTCGAGTGTCTCGGCAAGGACCTTTGCCTTCCTGTTTCCCACGTTTTCCGCGACAAACTCGAAAGATGGGACCAGCGCGCAGTATTCGCCGAGTGAGTCCCACCGAAGGTGTCCTTCGGCCAAAAACTGTTGCACGTGCTTCGGAGCCGATCCACCAGCACCCGTTTCGAACAGGCCACCCCCATTCATCAGTGGCACGATCGACAACATCCTCGCACTGGTCCCCAGTTCGAGAATCGGAAATAAATCGGTCAGATAGTCACGCAAGACATTCCCCGTGACGGAGATCGTATCTTCTCCGCGTCGAACGCGTGCCAAGGAAAACTCCATCGCATCATCCGGCCGCATAATACGAATATCGAGGCCCTCTATATCATGCTCGGGAAGATATTGATTCACTTTCTTGATGATCTCGATATCGTGTCCTCGGCGATCATCCAGCCAGAAGATGGCGGGAGACCCCGTATCGCGTGCCCTGGCCACAGCCAGTGCCACCCAGTTCCGAATAGGCGCATCCTTGGTCTGGCACGCGCGGAAAATATCGCCAACCTCAACCTGCTGCTCAAGAATCGTCGCTCCTGAAGAAGTATCGACGACACGTATTCTCCCACCGGCAGAAGCCTCAAACGTCTTGTCATGGGAACCGTATTCCTCCGCTTTCTGCGCCATCAGCCCAACGTTGGAAACACTGCCCATAATCGACGGGTCAAACTGCCCGTTCTGTTTGGCATCCTCGAGGATTACAGAGTAGATGGTTGCGTAACAACGATCCGGCACCATCGCGATACAGTCTTGCAGCGCGCCGGCCTTGTTCCACATGCGACCACCATCACGAATCACATTTGGCATCGAAGCATCGATTATGACGCTGTTGGGAACGTGCAAATTCGTAATGCCCTTGCTCGAATCAACCATGGCAAGACCGGGGCGAGTTTCATACACGGCGGCGATATCCGTTTCGATTTCCGCCTTCTTGTCTCCTGGCAACCTGTCTAATTTCTGAAGAACATCCGCCAGGCCGTTATTCACATTGGCGCCGATCTCGTCGAGCGCCGCGGCATGCTTGTCGAGTGCCGTTTTGTAATAGACCGAGACGCAATGTCCAAACATGATGGGATCTGAAACCTTCATCATGGTGGCTTTAAGGTGCAGAGAAAGCAGAATGGCATCCTTTTTGGCCGCTTCGATTTGCTCAGCGTAAAACGATCGAAGAGCGTCTACGTTCATCACAGCCGTGTCGATTACCTCGCCGGCTTGCAGCGACAGCTGGTCCTTTAGCACTGTGATCGTTCCATTGTCGGCGACCAGCTCTATTCTCACTGCCGTCGCCTGCGCCACAGTAGTCGATCGTTCGCTGCCGTAGAAATCGTTGTCCGACATGCAGGCAACACGAGACTTGCACCCCGATTCCGAAAACGGTTTCATCAGTTTGTGCGGGTGTTTCTGAGCAAACTTTTTCACGGCCGCCGCCGGCCGGCGATCCGAGTTGCCCTCGCGCAATACCGGATTAACCGCCGAGCCGAGGCATTTGGCAAACCGCTGCTGCAGAATCCGTTCTGCGTCATCCTTCGGCTCTTCCGGATAATCGGGAATATCGTATCCCTTGGCCTGCAACTCGCTGATCGCGGCCTGCAACTGGGGTATTGACGCGCTGATATTAGGAAGCTTAATAATGTTCGCATCCGGATCCTGGGTCAGCGCACCCAGCAGTGCCAGGTAATCCGGCATCTTTTGGGCGTAGGTGAGGTTGTCCGGAAAGTTGGCAATAATCCGAGCCGCAAGCGAAATGTCGCTCGTCTCTATACCTATTCCGGCCTCATACGCAAAGGTCCGTACAACAGGCAGCAAGCAAGATGATGCCAATAACGGGGCTTCGTCGGTTCTGGTCCAGATGATCTTGGTTGTTTTCATGATTCATTCTTTGGAAAGAAGGGCACTTTGCGAAGACACATTTTCTGTTTTAATGATCGAGAACACGGATAATGCATCAGCATCTGTTTGGCTTCGTCTGCTCGATACGTACGTTCCGGTGACTCTTCACATGGATTGAGTTGCGCGATACCATGGCGGATTGTACCATCCATAAATCGCACTCACAACATCCGCAACTTCACGTGCACTCATCTTGTCGGAATGGAATACACGTGGCTCGCTCAAACCGCATTTCAGTGGCATTGACCGTGTGGAAAAGCAGGCCCCACTTGCCCTCCCTGTTACGCTCGCCACCTCAAACACCTCACAACCTGGCGACCTTAGGAGTTTAACCTCATGCACGCGAGTATGGCGAAGAAGCACCGAATTGGCAACGCTACCGTATCGCACCACATTTACACGATTTCCGAACCGTCAAGACAACGTCGGCGAAATTGGGCAATGGCTGTGATCGTCGTCTTGAGCCTGCCCCCAGGACCAGGAGCCGCGGCAGATCCTGTGGGTCCGATGACAGCCAGTAACCTACGGTGCGGGTACCTGACCAGTCCATTGGGAATCGACGTGGTTCGGCCTCGCCTGAGCTGGACGTTGCAGGCCGAGGGACGATGCGACAATTGTCGAAGTCGGCTCGGGCACCTACCAATTCTCGGTGTCCCGCAAGGTCGAGCCTTCTTCCTGAATGGAGTAGAGCCAGCGACCGTTGGGATGGAAATGAAAATGCCGGGGTCCGTCACCAGCTGGCAACGAGACCGCAGCAGGCCGGTTTGCAGTCAGCAATGTAGTGTGCGTCACATCCTGCAATTAAATCGGCTCGGCAATCCGCCTGTTTTCGACGATGCCGAGACCCACGACAATAGCGATCCGAGTTCCACTCATTTGCCCAACTCCTGTTGGGTTCATATGATTCGTGCTTCAAGGTTCAGTGTTTCTTCTTTTGGATGGGCAAAGGTTGAACGCCGGCGCTGCCCGGTCGTGCGGGGATTGATTTTCGCGACAATGACAGATATTACCGAGGCATGTCGGCCCGTTATGTGACGCCAACCGCCTCGGGAACGCATGTTTGCACAACGCGAGGTTTGCTGAGTGCCGACCTGGTGCGACAGCGTGGCGAGCAACCATGCTTTCCTACCCAGCATGCGGATTACTTTATGGTCGTGGTGGGCCCCAGATTGGTCGTGTGCAAAATCGCGTCCGGCCAAATCGCCTGGTCGCTACCGGCACTCGATGAATTCGAGAGTTTGAATTCCACCATTGTGCGCTACGCGTACGGAATCCTGGGGAAACGGAATACGTGCCGTGTTCTTATCGCGATTTGCGCCCCCACGTGCTTTGCACACAACATCGGCCCTCGTTGCTGCTGTTGCGGTTTCCATAGCATCATTGCACTCCCAGTCGATGCCTGCGAGAATCCTGGAATGCGGCGGAGACGTGAGCCACGAGACTTGAAGGGAGGTGCGTTTATGAGACAGAATGTGAGCTTCGGTGACTTGGCACGTCCTTTGGTCTCCATTTGCGTTGCGTTGGTCATGCTCGGCCAGGCCATCTGGTCCAATGCGGACGATAGTCTTGCGACCGCTGTGACCAAAGAGCAGCGGCTGGAGTGGTTTCGGCAGGCAAAGTTTGGGATGTTCATCCATTGGGGCCCATACGCAAAGCTGGCCGGTCAATGGCATGGCAAGCGACTTTCGGTCGGGACCAACTGTGAATGGATTATGCAGAAGTTCCAGATCCCTCGAGAAGAGTACCGCGAAGCCGCCAGGCAATTCAACCCGACAAAGTTTGATGCCGACGCCTGGGCTGATCTCGCCGCCACGACCGGTATGAAGTATGTCGTCCTGACAGCAAAGCACCACGACGGGTTCGCCATGTATCATTCTCGCGTGAGCAAGTACAACATTGTGGACCACACGTCCTTCGACCGAGATCCTCTACGGGAACTGGCCGCTGCCTGTCGGAAACGGGGACTGCGCCCCTGCATCTACTACTCGCATCGCGAGGATTGGGACGAACCTTTCGCCTACGGCAACACGTGGGACTTCGATTTCGACCCGGAAGACAATCTGCCCCTCTTCGAAAAGAAGTACCTGGAAACCAAAGCCAAGCCTCAACTCAAGGAGCTGTTGACCAATTACGGTCCCTTCGGCCTCGTCTGGTTCGATCGTGGAATGTACACGCCGGAGCAGGGTCGTGCATTCGCGGAACTCGTCTGGAGCTGCCAGCCACACTGCCTGGTAAATGGACGAGTCGGGAACTACGAGCAAGAGTTGCTAGGCGACTATCAAGACATGAACGACAACGGAATGCCCATCGGTGGGATCGAGGAGTACTGGGAGACTCCGCAGACGCTCAACGAAACCTGGGGTTACAGCGATTTCGATCACCAGTGGAAACGTCCCGAAGAAGTCATTCGCCGATTGGTCGAAATCGTCAGTCGCGGCGGGAATTACCTGTTGAACATCGGGCCCGACGGCGAGGGTGTTGTGCCTGAGCCTTCGATCCGGATTCTCCAGGCCGTTGGCCGCTGGGTACGCGCGAACGGCGAGAGCATCTACGGCACAACCGCCAGCCCATTCCACAAGCTGCCATGGGGCCATTGCACGGTCAAAGGCACGAGGCTGTACCTGCACGTGTTTGACTGGCCTGCCGATCGCCGTCTTCGACTTAGCGGTTTGCGCACGGCGGCTCAGTCCGCCGCTCTGTTGACGGAGCCAGTAAAACCGTTGCCCATTCGACAGGAGGATGGATGCTTGGAGATCACCGTGCCAGACAGGCCTTCTGACCCGGTGAATACGGTGGTCGTGGTGAATTTGAAGGGGACGCCACATGTCGACCCACCAGTCGTTTTGCAGGCAAGTGATGGAACCATCTCCCTAGACTACATTCGTGCAATCACCGACGGTCGTACTGTAAAACGGTTCAACCGTAAGGGCAAGTTTCATATCTCGAAGTGGACGGCCCCCGAAGATGCGATCGCTTGGCACGTGGACGTGGTGACGCCGGGTCGCTTCGACGTGAAGATTACCTACGCGGCAAACGCCCAGTGGAGCGGCCAGCCGTACGTTTTGCAGGTTGGGCAGACGAAACTGGAGGCCATGGTACAAGCGACCGGCAAGTCGTACGAATACAA
>JAJSAJ010001125.1 GCA_024274855.1 Planctomycetota bacterium
CTGCCCCGCTTGCCGTCCTGGAAGATTGCCGATAGCGTAGCAGTAATGAACAGAATCTGCTCGAAGTTGTGTCAAACAGACCGGAAAGCCCCCCCAAAGTGTGGCAAAGATGTATGCGGCAGCGCGTCATGCCCATCGTCGACGGAGATAAGTCGGACGGGTGGTCATTCCGTACAGCACAATCGGGCTTCGGGCCAGCACGTTTGACTGACAATCACGTACTCCAGTCAGACGCGTGATAACCGTTCACGGAATGTAGGCCGCCGGTTTGCTTCCAAGGGGTCAGACCCATTTTCAGCGACAAAATGTGTTCGCGTAAAGAAACGCTTTCTCCGCCGAAAATTGCGTCAGCCCCCAGCGGCGTGAATGGCTACGACGCGTGAAAGGGCCGTACGACCTGGAGGCTTGGCTGCTGGAAGGCGCAACATCGACGCGACCGTTCAAATAGTGAGATCTTCGATTATGAAAGCACTTGTAAAGCGAAAATCCGAGCCTGGGTTATGGCTGGAAGACGTACCGGAACCGGAAATTGGAATCAACGACGTTCTGATCAAGATAGATCGAACCGGAATCTGCGGCACGGATGTTCACATCTACAACTGGGATTCATGGGCCCGGAAGACAATCCCTGTTCCATTGGTCGTTGGCCATGAATTTGTCGGCGAGAGCGTCGATGTCGGATCGAATGTGGCCGACTTCCGGCCGGGCGATGTTGTCAGTGGCGAGGGGCATGTTGTCTGCGGTCGCTGCCGCAACTGTCTTGCCGGCCGCCGCCACTTGTGTGCCCATACCAAGGGAGTTGGCGTCAACCGTCCAGGAGCGTATGCCGAATACATGGCATTGCCGATGACAAATGTCTGGTTGCTCGAACCATCGATCAGCCGCGATGTCGCGTCCATCTTCGACCGGTTTGGGAACGCCGTGCACACGGCCCTTTCGTTTACCGTTCTCGGCGAGGACGTCTTGATTACGGGTGCCGGACCGATCGGAATCATGGCAGCCGCGGTCGCACGTCATGCGGGTGCTCGGTATGTTGTGATTACCGATGTTAACCCGTGGCGATTGGAACTGGCTAAGAAGATGGGGGTCACCCTTGCCGTCGATGCTCGCACTGAACGGATTGTCGATGTTCAACGGCGGCTCGGCATGCAAGAGGGATTTGACGTCGGTCTGGAAATGTCCGGCAATGCCTCGGCGTTCCGCGAAATGTTGGCTAATATGTGCCATGGTGGGAAAATCGCGATGCTTGGCATCCCCGGCGAACCGGTGGAAATCGATTGGAATACGGTCGTTTTCAATATGCTGACAATCAAGGGCATCTACGGTCGTGAGATGTATGAAACCTGGTACAAGATGTCGGTGATGCTTGAAAGCGGCTTGAATATTGATCCCGTAATCACACACCGATTCCCATTCACCGACTTCGAAAAAGGATTCGCCGCAATGCGTTCCGGGAAGTCCGGCAAGGTGATTCTCTACTGGGCGGGAAGCCCTGATCAAAATACGAGCGATTGATCGCGGCGGCCAAGACGGCAGTTTAAGGGTCTTCCTCGTTGAGTAACACTTTAGCCGAATGGAGGAGGAGCGTTAGTCGAAGGACTCCTATGGGCTTGTCCCATGGGTGAATAAGTTTCGCGAGCTAACGCGATGTGGTGAAATCCACGCTCCTCGCTTCCTCCCCGCCGCCCTTGGCGGCGGGGAGGAAGCGAGGGCTTTGGAGTGACATGTTGCTCTTAGCTCAATAGACTCGCTCACCAACGGCACAAGGCCGTCGGGGTCGATCAACCGGAAAAACAGCAGTGAGATACAAATCCTACTACAGACGGCTAAAGTGTCTTAGAATTGGAAATGCAACGTTCACTAAAGTCAACCGTAGCTACATGGGCTCGCCGCGCGCGTGGCCTTCCGAAACACGTTGAACCGGAATATCTTCCGGCTTTAAACTCTCAAGTCACGACTCGCGGGCGCGGACCTCGTGAGAACAATCTAGTATGCGTGATCTCAGGAACCTGGCACCGAACGGGTAGGGGACATTGACAATGTATGGTTCGTTCAAAGAGCATCTGGTGGAACAACTCGAGCAAATCCGCTCAGCAGGCCTATTCAAGGCCGAACGTGTGATTACAAGCCCGCAGGACGCTCAAATCCAGGTCGGCGACGGACAACGCGTGCTGAATATGTGTGCAAACAACTACCTCGGTCTTGCGGATCATGCCGATGTCATTGCCGCAGCGCACGAAGGCCTGGACCGGTGGGGGTACGGTCTGTCGTCTGTCCGGTTCATTTGTGGAACCCAAGCCGTTCACAAACAATTGGAATCGAAACTCAGCCAGTTTCTGGAAACCGAAGATACATTGTTGTATTCGTCCTGCTTCGACGCGAATGGTGGCCTGTTCGAAACGTTGCTGACAGCCGACGATGCCATCATTTCCGACGAATTGAACCACGCAAGCATCATTGACGGCGTGCGCCTTTGCAAGGCGAAACGGTTTCGATACAAGAACAACGATATGACCGATTTGGAGTCCAAGTTACAAGAGGCTCGAGACGCGCGATTCCGCATGATTGCCACCGATGGCATCTTCTCAATGGATGGCTTTATCGCCAATTTGCCCGCCATCTGTGAACTGGCCGACAAGTATAACGCGATGGTGATGGTCGACGATTCCCATGCGGTTGGTTTCATGGGCAAACGTGGACGTGGTACGCATGAATATCACGGTGTCATGGATCGCATCGATATCATTACAGGAACACTTGGCAAAGCACTCGGCGGCGCCAGTGGCGGTTACACGAGCGGACGGAAGGAGATTATCGATTTGCTGCGACAGCGATCGCGACCCTATCTGTTTTCCAACTCGGTGGCACCAACGATTGTCGCTGCATCGATCAAGACGATCGATCTGCTGAGCGAATCGACGGAACTGCGTGACAGACTTGAACAAAATACTAGCTATTTCCGCAGCGAAATCACCAAGGTCGGCTTCGATGTCCTGCCAGGCGAACATCCGATCGTTCCAATCATGCTTTATGATGCGGCAGTCGCCAGCCAGACGGCCGATAAATTGCTTGAAAAGGGAATCTATGTGATCGGATTCTCGTACCCGGTTGTCCCGAAAGGAAGGGCTCGCATCCGCACACAAATCTCAGCCGCTCATTCCCGAGCGGACCTGGAGTTCGCCGTGGAGAAGTTCGCCGAAGTGCGCCGAGATCTGGCATAATATGGGTTTTTCCTCGACGCTGGGATAGAGATTCCGATCGACATCCCCCCGCCTTCCTGGACGCAAGGCACTGTGCCATTGGCAGGCCGTTTTCCAATACCGACTTCCGGCTACGGCACTCGGCACTGTCGACGTGACATTACTGAGCCTCATTAAATCGACTCCATACAGGAACAGACCTCGTGGCAAGACACTCGAAACATCAACAGAAAATCATCAAGAACTACTACGACAACCGTGAAGGGATCGCGCTGCAGCGCGTTCAAGAACTCGTCACGGAACTGTATCTATCGGAAGGCAAGAAGCGGCAAAGATACTGGCAACAGGTCGCAAATCATCTGGCAAAGCTGGGGATCAAGCAATCTCAAATCGACCACCTTGTTGGCCAGGACAATCCCGAATTGATCGCCAATCTGGTCAAGACGCTGATGTCCAAGGAATGAACCTTGCCCCCAGTCGACCGGCTTAGGATTCGCCAATCAATCACTGTCGCCCTCGTTCGCGTCCAGACCCCCATGGGCTCGTCCCATGGGTGAATCAGTCTCGCAGCTAAGGAGGATCGCCGCACGAACGCCCCCCCAGTAAACGCGACAACAATCGATCTGCCGGTCCTTACGACTCCGCAGCAGATCGCTAGTGACATCCAGGGCTAGAATCGCATGACGCGATTGCCGCCCACACGACGGATCAGGTGCCGTATTTCCAGCACGCTGAGCGTGGCCAGAACACGTTGGATTGGCAAACCGCAATGCAGGGCAACACGATCGATGTCGGTTGGCTCGGCAGGGATTGCATTCAGGACACTTCGTTCCTGCTCGTTCAATCGCAACTCGGCCGGGTGTCGAATGACGCTTCCGTCGTCACGAGCAACACCTTCAACGAGCGGTCCGAGTTCCTCGAGGATGTCCTCAACCGACTCGATTAGCTTGGCCCCATCGCGAATCAGCTGGTGACATCCGTGCGATACACGACTGTCTGCCGGTCCGGGCACGGCAAACACTTCACGCCCCTGTTCCGAGGCATGAGAAGCGGTAATCTGCGCACCACTGCGGCCAGCAGCCTCGACCACCACGACTCCGAGACTCAGTCCGGAAATCAGACGATTTCTCTGCGGAAATGTCCCGCTCATCGGTTTCCGAAAAGGAGGTAGTTCGCTGATCGCCACGCCGGAGTCCCGAACGGCGGCGGCCAGCGAGCCGTGTTCGGGCGGATAAACATTCAAAAGGCCACTGCCCAAAACGGCGATCGTCCGCCCTCCAACTCGGATCGCCGCACGATGAGCGGCCGCGTCGATCCCGCGCGCCGATCCACTGACAACGGTCAACCCGATTTGTGCCAGCCCTGAAGCGAACCGATCGGCCTGACGCAAGCCGTACTGCGTTGCCCGGCGCGTGCCGACAATGGCGATCGCCAAACTGTCCTCCTGACACCAGGCCCCCTGACAAAACAAGACAACGGGTGGGTCGGGGATCTCGCGTAACAGTCGAGGGTAACGTGAATCCTGCTCAGTCAAGATCGTAATGTCATTATCTCGACATATTTGAATCTCACGATCAACGTCGAACTCGTCCACCGACGTTCGGATCCGCCGACTGATTTGCCGATCGACGCCGGGTACATCTTCGATGGCGTCAACCGGTGCGTCCAGTACTGATTGGGCGCAACCGAACCGCGTCACAAGCGATCGATACGTGCGCGGCCCAACACCGGGCACCAATGCCAGTTGCAGCGTGGCACGTAACGACTGGCCATCCGTCGTAACAGCAACTGGATCAGATTTCGACACGGGTCCCACCTATTCCGTGAATGGAAAACCGTACTAAGAACCGGTCACAAGACCGACACGGCGCGGGACACCACCCGCGACACTATCCGCGACATTGAATACTTGCACGTTCGGCACGGCTAGTAGCAATCCGTCCGCTTTAGCTACCGTGCTTCAGGGCGACCAGGCTTCAGGGCGACCAGGC
>JAJSAJ010001126.1 GCA_024274855.1 Planctomycetota bacterium
CTACGCCAACGCGTGGGAGGCGGAAGGCAGTCTGGCTGCGTTCTTCTGTTTTTACTCGCACGCGCGGATTCACCTGGCTCTTGGGTATCGAACGCCGGCCAAGGTCTACGGCGTCACGGATGGTACCCCTTGTTAAGACCAGCCCCTGTGCGGCAGGAATCCGAGGCCGAGGTTTGGCGTCAAACGAGCGCCGAGACATGCCGACGACCTTCTGATGCCCTGGCCCAGACCTGTCAATCTCAACAAGGCCAAAGCACACCGGCCCGATTGGCCGATGAAAATGTTCGAGAAATCGCGAGAATAAATTGGAACGGGAATCGGCATTCAACGGGTACTCTTGGGGCAGCGGCCGCGCCAGCCCTGGGAAGGGACTGGCGGGCTGCTCCCATACTGACGACACCTTAACCAACCCCATTGGGTGTCCAGCCATTGGGGTCCACCTTACCCTCCCAATTCAATCCTCCTTGCCGAAAGTATGCTGGTCCGGCTGACTTTCCTGCTTCTCCTGGTTTGCCTGGAGAGCCTCCTCCAGACGAAAGCTTTTGATATTCAATTCCAGTATGACGCTGTGATGCACCAGGCGGTCGATCGCTGCGGCAGTTGTCATTGGATCCTTGAAGATGGACTCCCATTTTGAAAACGGAAGGTTGCTGGTAAGGAGAACACTCCCGCGTTCGTAACGCTCGGCGAGCAACGTGAACAGCACCTCCATCTCTTCTCGACTTTGCTCCACGTAACCGATGTCGTCGATCACAATTGCTTCAAAGCGGGCCAATCGCTTGAGATAGCGACTGAGTTTTAAATCACGTTTTGCAATGAGCAGTTCTTGGACGAGCAAGCTACAAGACCTAAAGTAAACACTTCGTCCTTGCTGAATCAACGCTTGGCCTATTCCAGCTAAGAGATGTGTTTTTCCACTCCCGGGCTTCCCGAATGCAAGCAGGTTTTCTTTGCGATCAATGAACGACCCGTCAAGGAGACTGCGCACCTGGCGGGCTACCTTGGTCGGCAATCGCTTCATCTTAAAACTATCAAGTGTCTTCTCCAGCGGAAGGCGGCTTTGACGTAACCTGGTTTGAATTCGATTCGTCTGGCGAGTTTGGCACTCACGACTAGCGAGCTCAAGCAGATATTGCTCGTAACTGTGCGTCTCTTTTTCTGCGCGTCGGGCATCCGCCTCGTAATGGTTACGAAACGATGGTAGTCGTAACTGGCGTAAATAATTGGCCAGTGTCTGATTCACATCCGTGGCACTCATGGGAAACCTCCTTGTTAAGAAAAACAGAAACATCACTAAACAATTTATCGAACGAGGTGAGATCTGGCTGGCAAACGTGGACATCGGTCACCGGCGTTGCCAATACCCCTTTCTGAATGAACTGGCGAACTGCCTCGGCAGTGACCGACTGTTCCTTCGCCTGCAACGCCCTAAGAGCTTCGTCGACGGCAGTCTCACTCTCGTGTGCCGCATCGTGGAGTATTTTGAGGTACTCCTTCACGGAAGCCCTGGGACCAAGTGTTTCTCGCAATTGGTCGTATGCCATTCGGAATCGGCTGGTGGGGAATAATTCCTCGCGATAGCGATAATTTTCAAAGGCTCCCGGTTTACGAATCAGCGTGTCGATGATGTGTCGGTAATTGATCAGCTGCTTGCCTTGTCCACGAAGCCGAGTGAATCGATCGACACGGCGCTGGGCATACCAGATCTCCACGTAATTGGCGTAGAGTCGCACCTCAACCTTCTCGCCCTTGAGGCGGCTGTCCACGGAGTACGTGTTGTTCTGCACATGAATTAAGCTGCCGGTATTGACTCGCACGGATTCACGGCGAAAACAGGCCATGCGATCCTTGGGGAGGGGTTGCAACTCGGGAAGCTCTTCCTGGAATCGTTTCTTCCTCCCCACGTTCCGTCCGTCGGCAACTTCCTGTAGAAACAGTTTGTACAGGGCAAGGTTTTTAAAATCATGGCTGCCTCGCATCATGAGCTGTTGATCTACCGCCGTTTTGAAGTGCCTATGCGACGACTCGACATCTCCATTTTCATGAGCCTCGCGAGGCCGGATTTTTTCTTTAGCCAATCCGTAGTGGTCCATCAACGCC
>JAJSAJ010001127.1 GCA_024274855.1 Planctomycetota bacterium
TGCTCGATCCGGAAGCGGTCACGAAAATGACGGGCACGGCCGCATCAATCGTGTGAATCTTTCGAAACAGGTCCATCCCATCGCCGTCCGGCAGAAGGACGTCCAAGACGGCCACGTCAGGACGATGGTCCTGAAATGCCTTAAGGCCGCTGGCTGACGTGTCGGCCGTTGTGACCGTGTGCCCGTCCTTTTCGAGGATCTGGGTCACCAAGTGCCGGTCGGCCGGGTCATCGTCGACAATCAGAATCTGCGACATGGGTTCCCACCTGGGTTAAGCTGCTTTGCGCAAACAAATTACCGGTATACTGTTTCAAATTGGAATACGATCCGAGACGACGTCTATCATCTTCGGCAAACGCGTGCTGCGCAGTGGCAGATCATTGAGCGGGGGCTTCCCCCCTTTCAAGGGCACGTTGGTCACCAATTGTCGACGTTTGGCGGTCGGTTTTCAAGGCGACGTAGACCAACGAGGCGTCTGATCAGACGGCGCGAACCCGTTTTTGTTGATCGTTCGGCGCCAAATAGGCCGGGCGGACGTATCGAGAAGACCGAGAGTATGTAGACTGGTGGTGTTTGGATCGAAAAGGGTGATGAACCGACGTGTTTGTCCGGACAGTTACCCATATTCACAGTCGGTCTGGGAACTTCTGGTCGAAACATGCGGGGAGAGCTTTCATCCGCTGGAGTGCGACGGGGCAGGCGTCTCGTGCCGAGTACGCGTGCAGGGTCGTGAGACAGGTCATGCGTTTCGGAGTCACGGGGTTTGGGACCCTTTCTGACGAGTAACATGCCGTGAATGCTACGATTGCGGAATTTATGTTGCGTCAACTATCAGACGCGGAGGATCTTGCGAAGCGGGCCGAACTACTCGCCGCCCTGACCCAGCTGCCCCCGCGGCGCAGGCGTCAATTGGCCCAGGCTGTCGCGGTCGTCTGCCGGGCGATCACCTCGCATGGTGGTACCGCACGCGTCTGTTTTTCGTTCGTCCAACGTCGCGGGCACCGGTACATCGAGGTTTCCGTGCGCGAGCACCACAGCCCAGCTTCCGGCG
Source organism: Planctomycetota bacterium (assembly GCA_024274855.1). GTDB lineage: Bacteria > Planctomycetota > Planctomycetia > Pirellulales > Pirellulaceae > JAJSAJ01. The sequence continues at coordinate 1,052 of JAJSAJ010001127.1, forward strand.
AGCACGGTGCGGAAGCGTCACCTTCGAGCGGCATGGCGGATGATGCAGGTGCGACCAGTATTCAGCGAGTTGGCGAACTGGTCGATTTCTTTGAAACGTCCGGATGGCCTTTTGATGGTGCGGTTGTGCGAATGGCCCAAGCGATCTCGCCGGCTTTTTCGCTCCCAACGGATGCCGAAGTGGTTGATTGGGTCCAGATGCTGAATGCAACGAGCGTGCTCGATGCGTTGGCACTTGCATTGCGGCGAGCTCACTCGTTGCAGGTGGCGCTCGGGAACGCTCGATATCGAGAAGAACTGCACCATGAATTGGCCGAGACAGCTTCCGCGGCCGAGAACCTGACCATGTTGTCGCTGGTTGTCAGCAAGACGAGGAACGCCATTTCTATGATGGAACCGGACGGATCGATCACGTGGGTTAATGATGCGTTCGTGCAAATGACCGGTTACGGATCGGCGGAGGCGGTCGACAAACGATTGGATGAAGTGCTGTTTGGGCCGAGCACGGGCGAGCGGGCGGTCGAGGCATTTCGATCGGCGCTCCGGAACGGCGAGGAGCTGACGCAGGACGTGCTCCAATATCGTCGAGATGGGCAGACCTACTGGGTCGAGAGTAACCTGATACCGGTTCGAGATTCGGCTGGACAACTGACACGTTGGATCGCAATCGACACGGATATCACGAAACGCCGTCAGGCCGAGGAAGCACTTCTTGCGGCAAAAGAGGCCGCGGAATCGAGTAATCGAGCGAAAAGCGAATTTGTGGCTAACTTGAGTCACGAGATTCGTACACCCATGAATGCCATTATCGGGATGACGGACCTGACGCTTGAAACCAGCTTGACTCAGGAACAACGCGATTACTTGCAAACGGTTCGATCCTCTGCTGAATCGTTGCTGAGCCTGTTGAATGAAGTTCTGGATCTTTCCAAAATCGAAGCCGGAAAACTGCGGCTTGAGGAGATTGATTTCAATGTGGCCGATGTGGTCCGTGAAACGATCAACGTGTTGGCCGTCCGAGCGGGCGAAAAAGGACTGAGTATCGACTGGCACGTTCCACCAGATCTGCCCGATGTGGTCCGTGGAGAACCAACGCGCCTGAAGCAGACCCTGATGAATTTGATTGGAAACGCCATCAAGTTTACTGATCGGGGCGAGGTGAACGTCGACGTTCGATCAATCTGGCAAAATGAGAATGAAATCAACTTGCATTTTCAGATACGGGACACCGGAATTGGAATACCAGCCGACAAATTGGATCAGATTTTCGAGGCGTTTACGCAGGCCGATTCTTCGACCACTCGCCAATTCGGAGGCACTGGGCTCGGGCTGACGATCACGGCCGAATTAGTGCGGTTGATGCATGGAAGAATCTGGGTAGAGAGCGACATCGGGCAGGGAAGCACTTTTCATTTTACAGTTCGTCTGAAAGTCGTGGGGAATCGACTCCACGGTCCATTGCCCCGGCAGAGCGAGCAGGATTCAGGGTGGTCGACAGAGCGTGTCGTCAGAAGCTTGAAGATTCTCGTGGCTGATGATCATGACGCAAACCGTCAATTGGTAACGACCGTGTTGCGCCGGCGAGGGCACCAGTGCGTCGCGGTAAGCGACGGGCAGGATGCTCTGGATGCTTGGCGCCGAGAACCGTTTGATGTGATACTGATGGATGTCCAAATGCCGACGATGGATGGCTTGGAAGCCACGTCGCGAATTCGCCAAGAGGAAGCGAGTACGGAACAGCATGTGCCAATTGTCGCGTTGACGGCGCATGCGATGGCGGGTGACCGCCAACGTTTCTTGGATGCGGGCATGGATGATTATCTGGCCAAACCACTGCGACCGCGAGATCTGGTGCGGGCGGTCGAATCGGCGTGGAACCACGCACGGGAACTTCGAGACGGCTCGGCGACGGCCCAACAGCAGGCGGGATCGAGTCGGCAACCGTTCGATTTCAGCGAAGCGTTGGAGAGCATGGACAATGATCTGGATTTGCTAATCGAACAGATGCAGTTTTTCGTGAATGATGGTCCGACGCTGGTCGAGCAGATTTGTGAGGCGATTGCTCGGAATGATCCTCGATCGCTGGAAGTCGCCGCGCACCGGTTGAAAGGACTGGTCGCTCGGTACGCGTACCACGAAGCTGCCGGTTTGGCATTGGAACTGGAGCAGAAGGGGCGGCAGCGCACGATCGAAGACGCCAAACCGGTTTGTGACAAACTGATCGACATGGTGAACGAGCTGGCTGACGCGATCCGGCGTTTTATCGCGGAGCACTAGTCGAGCGATTCCAGAGCGATCGGAAGCTTTATCGTTTTGCCGGCACGCACCACCGTCAAGATGACCTGGTCGCCGACCTTGTGTTTTTCGAAGGCGAGCAGCAAATCGTTGGTGCGCTCGATCGGAATGTCATCCAACGCAGTGATGATGTCGCCCAGGACAATCTCACCCAAAGGGGTGCGCCGAGTTGGCCTCAATCCGGCCTGTGCGGCACTGCTGTTGAGCGTTACGTCCAACACGAGGACTCCGGGCAGTTTCAAACGTCGTGCGACGGAGTCGGCCGCGACGTCAATCGCCAAACCTGGGCGGATGATCCGGCCGTGCTTGATCAGTTCGGGAACGACCCATCGCACTGTATCGGCCGGGATGGCAAAGCCGATGCCGGCGTACGTGCCGGACGGACTGTAGATGGCCGTGTTGACTCCGATCAATCGGCCAGAGCTATCTAATAATGGGCCGCCACTGTTTCCCGGATTGATCGCTGCATCAGTCTGAATCACGCCCTTGATCGGTACCTGGGCTGCCGATTCGATTTCGCGACCTGTTGCGCTGATAATACCGGTGGTCAGCGTGTGATCCAGACCGAACGGATTGCCGATGGCAAGGACATTCTGGCCGACCGCCAAATCATTGGATGTGCCCAAAGGCAGGGCCTTCAGTTGATCGGCAGGTGTTTCGACACGGAGTACGGCCAGATCTTTTTCCGGAGCAACGCCAACCAGTTTGGCGGGAAACGTTTTGTGGTTGGCAAATGCGACATAGGCGATATCGGCGTCACGAATCACATGATAGTTGGTCACAATGTGACCTGCCTGATCCCATACGAAACCGGTTCCGCTCCCTCGGGGAATCTTGTACAAGTTCAAGGAAAAAAAATCGCGTTCGACAGAGTGGGTCGTGATATGGACAACCGATGGCGATGCTGCCTTGAACAAGGCGATGGTTGTCTGTTCGTCATCCGCCAGATTGCCACGTGGAGTTACCTTGGGCTGAACCAATGAGTTATTCGGAGGAGGGGTGTGCTTCCCTCCGAACTGTGCCGTGGTTGTGGGGAGACCCGGGCGATTGGGCGCGGAGGAGAACGACTGCAACAAAAGTAAGGCGCCCAGGGCAAGAACCAGCACCACCAGCAGCAAATTGACTCGGGAATTCGTTCGGGGAACTCGATCGGTCTGACCATACATTCAATCACCCCTCAATCTGTTAGCCGTTTTCAGCAGTTACCGATTCAGCACTTCGTGGCTCATGCCCTGCGGGATTCAACGTGTTTTGCCATACGGCCAAACCGCCATCAACGCGGAAGCTTCCTAGATGACGAA
>JAJSAJ010001128.1 GCA_024274855.1 Planctomycetota bacterium
GCGTGAACGCCATGGCTGGTCCGTGGTAACCGCTCATCGCCACGGCATAGGCCGTGGTGCGATCCGATCGGCGGTACCGAATAGCAAAAAGGCCGCTACGCGGATCGCGGTTCTGTGCAGAACTCGGCACAGCTACGCAGGGGGTGAGCACGATCATCATTGTGCCGAGCAACCCGTACGGCGAGATCGCCAGTTATCGGACGGTCTGTTGCATGTGTGTTCTCCCGAATCCAGGTTTTCACGCACAACCAAAAGCAGCAATAAGATGGTTGATAGAATTACCTGGTAGGCTGTTCAGTTTTCTGCAGGCACCGAGCCTACCCCCACAAGGTGGAAAATGTCAGGAATTCATCCCGTTTTTTTCCTGGTGCGTCATTTTGCAAACTGACAACTGATAGGCTTAAAGACTTCAGTCGAGTATTGGAGGCGCTTTCGATGACGATACGACTTCTTCGATGGATATTGATGGGCACACTGGCGACACTGTTTGCCGCCGTTCGCTTGGAAGCGGACCAACCGGCCGCCAGTGAACAGCCACAATTGCAGACGAAATGCGGCAGCGTTCCCATCCGGCGATTCGGCTTCTGTTGGGTGCTTGGCGAAGCGCCGACGCTCTTGGACGATATCTCACTCCAGACCGGGAATTCCACTCCTCGCGTGAAAGTGCACCCGAAGGACAGTAGCCAGATCAAACGGAACTATCTGGGCGTAACCACATCGCGCATGCCGCGTTCGACGGAGAACAACTACTTGCCTTTGGAAGCGATTAACCTGATTGACGGCAATCGCCAGACGTGCTGGATGAGTCGCAGTCAGACCCGGCCCGATGTGCAATCGGTGTGGATCCGCCTTGATTTCCCGCGAGAACAGGTCATCAACCGCATCCGACTCCGCAAACGTCCGTCGTCGGACCAGCGACGGAGTTCGGTTGGCTGGATGCCACTGAACGGTGCGGTGGAGGTCGGGCGCGGAGTGCCGGCGACGATTACAATCAAGCTCAGCCGTGACAGTCGCACCTGGAAAACCGTATGCGACGGCCCTACGGACGACGCGCCGGGAAAGCTCGACTTGGACTTTCGCTTCGCCGCCTGCCCCACCAAGCAAGTCTGGATTACCGCCGGCAATTTGCCGCTCGTCGAAAACATTCTTTATGCGTTCTCGCTGGCGGAGGTCGAAGCCTATGATACGGCGGGCCGAAACGTGGCGCTCGCCACGTATGGCACCGGCGTAACCGTCAATTCGACGTATCGCGGTGCCGGCCAGGAGTTGGTCGTCCACCGCTGGTACTGGCCGCTGCACTACGACGCTGGCTTCAAATGGGCTCGCGTGGGCTACCATGACGATCCGATCAACTGGCACTGGGTGGAGAAGGAAAAAGGTGTTCTAAGGATCGATCCCAAGACCGACGCGGCCGTCACCGAACTGGTTTCACATGGCGTCAAGATCGTCATGGCACTGAATTTCGGCAATCGGCTGTATTCAGGTCCTGCCACGCGCACGGTCCCACAGCTCTGGGAATGGAACTACGACATGCCCGCACCGCCCACCACGCCCGCGGCGATCGCCGCCTGGACACGGTACGTCGAGTTCATGGTCAAGCGTTTCCGCAACCGGGTCCAACACTTTGAGATCTGGAACGAGTGGAATATTTCGTGTTACTGGGGAGCCCGCCCCAGCGTCGACGATTATCTTTCCGTGGCGCGGGCGGCCATTCCCGTGATCCGCAAACACGCTCCGAAAGCCAAGATCATGATGGGTTCCTGGTCTGGTTTTCCCCACGGGATCAGTACTTGGAGTCCCGAGCAGCTCGCGGCGAAAGAAAAGCAATTGCCGATCCTCCGAGCAACTCGCGCACTGGCGCGCGACGTCGACGAAATCGGCTGGCATCCGTTCTACCAGACCGATCCCGAGCGATTGAAAGGCTACGTGGCCGATGTGCATGCGCTGCGCAACTGGCTACGTTCGGTTGGTTTCCGCGGGCACTGCATGGTGACCGAATGGAACTACAGCGCCCTCTATCCACCGTTGTCCGATACGGAGTCTGGCAAAGCATGGTGCGGTGGTTTCCGAGCCACCGAAATCGAAAAAGCCAAGTATGTGGCACAGGTCTTTACCCGCCACACAGCTTTGGGGCTCGAATCGTTCTTCTGCGAGATGTATTTCCCGCACTTTGGCGTTCTTGATCTGAGTCTGCTGCGCCGATCTTTTGATGCGGATCCCATCTCGCCTCTGCAACCGCAAGCAGCCTATTACGTGACGCGGAACCTGGCGACGATGCTTGACGGACTGGAACCGACAGAGTTCGAATACACGATTGACGGCGCGCCGGACCATCTCGAGACATATGCCCTCGAATCCTCCGAAGGCCCGGCGATTGTACTCTGGCTGAGCGGCCAAGCTCGTGATCAGTGCAAGGGCGTTCGGGTCGACATTCGAGTGAAAAGACCCTATCGGCGGACAGTGGGCTATGACCCCATGAACGGCGCGGCTCAGGAATTGAACATCACACAAGATCGTGGCAACACGCTGCTCAAAGGTGTGCTTGTTCGCGACTGGCCGTTGATCATCCGCTTCGCCAGCCCGTGACATAGAAACCGTCGACAGTAACATTGGACCATCATGACGAACGAATGTTACCTGGAAATTGGTGTCGAAGTACGGATCCTCGATCTCCACGGTGACACGGAACTGAAGCTCAATGTGGTTGCGGCCACAGGCCACGTTACGAGGTGCGAAACCGATGCGTACTATCCTGTCTGACACGCTTGTCCACATTCTTGTCATGCTGTTTGCCTGTCTGACGCCGGCTGGCGCCGCGAGGGCAGCCGAGCGGCCGGCTTTTTCGGTTGTCGCCGTGTTGCGCGATGGCCACGCTTTCAACCGGCCGCACGATGTCATCATCCAGAACCATTTGGCATTCGTGCCCGGCAAGGGCGGTTCGATCGCCGTTGTTAACGTCTCCGATCGAGAGGCGCCTCGCATCGTCTGGTCCCGGTTGGATCCAAAGCAACTCGCTGACGCTGAGACGGTCCTGGTCGTTGGCAGCCATCTTCTGCTGGGAGCGAGAGACTTCTTCTCGCTCGACATTCACCAGCCCGAGCATCCTGTTTGGCGGGCGGCGATTTCCGACCGTATGCGAGCCGACAGGATCAATGGAATGGTTCGCCGTGGCGACGACGTCTTCGCAGCGTGCAAACACGGATGGGTGGCCGTGTTTGATGTTCGTTCGCCCGCAGCTGCGCGACTCGTGGATGCGATCGACTTGCGCAAGAAGTACCAGTTTCAGTCACCACACGACATCGATGTTTTCGGCGATCACATTGTGGTCGTCGATCCAGACTATTTCGGACGCGACGGAAATCCCGGCAAGATCGGTGTATGGCGAGTCGCAGACCCAAAAACGCATCGGCTGATGGCCAGCAACGAGATCTTTCAACTTCGTTCACACGACATCTAACTGCGACGCCGCGTGAATTCTCATCCTCTTTCGGGCTCAGTCACTTGGACAGTTCGAGCAATGTGATGACGCCCTGCGGACGGCTCGCATGGAATGGACCCTATTTGGCCTGTGGATCGACCGGACGGTGCCGCGGCAATGCAGCCTTGAAGTCGCCCAGGAAACGCCATTGGAGGCGGCGATCAAGGTCGACTTCGGCAACCACCACGGTCCCCCATTCCTTAGCCAAGGCAATCGTGTCGCCTTTGTGGTCGAAGACTGCCGAGAACATCCAGTTCGACGAGATATCCTCGTACGTGCTGCTGACCAGATAGACATGATTCTCGATGGCTCGCGCACGAGCCAGTTGCGGATTACAGCCCCAGACCGGCCATGCGATGACCTCAGCACCATGGTTGGCCAACCGGCGAGCAACCTCGGGGAAAAAACCGTCGTAGCAAATCATCATGCCCAGCTTGCCGAACCGGGTGTCGAATACCGGATACTCTTTCCCGGCGCCACACCGCGTTCGATCTCCTCGCGCGGCAGTGTGACTTTCCGCTACTTGCCGGCGATCTCGCCATCCGGACCGATCAACACGGCTACGTTGTAGACCAAATGGCCAACCCGCTCGTACAAGCCGACGACAATGTAAAGGTCATGTTTTCGAGCCAGCCGGCCAAAGTACTCGGTCGATGCACCCGGCACGGATTCGGCAACTTCGGCCGGCGTCTTGCCCAGCCCGACATAAGTCACGGTTTCGCCGAGCACAACCAAGTCTGCTTTTTGGCGGGCCGCCTGTTCGATCAACGGCTTGAACAACCGGCAATTGCCCGCCGGTGACTTGCCGCCTTGAGGCCGAAAATGCACGGACGCCAAGCGCACCTTGCGACCCTTGGGAGTGCGTGTTTCTTTGAGCGAAATATTGCTCCACCAAATCTTGCCGCCGGGTGCCCACAGCAAATGCAACTCGACCACTGCACGTGTCGCGTGAGGCGGAGCATGATAGGTGTCGGACACTTCGGTCCAACCGCTTACGTTGGTGGCTTTGTCGGTTGGGTATTCCGGACGGGCCTTCGCCGGCCCGCTACGGCGCAGGTAGTCACCGACCACGCCGCGATCACTGTCAACAAGCTTGCCCTGGTCGTCTTGCCAAATCAGCCGGATGGCAGCGGCACGGCGCGGCGAACGGACACCAGACACACGGCGAAACGCCTCGAAATGATACCACGTTCCACCTTGGACCGGAAAAGTCTTGGTCCAATAGCCGTCCAGTCCTTCCCGGCCGTCGTGCTGAATGATGAAAGCCCCGTTGCCGTTACGCCCACCGGCGGCGTCGTATGCAAAAGTCGGGCGGATTTCGTCCCGTGGCGCGGCGGCCGTCCAACCTAATGGTACGCTGTCTTCGGCCAAGACCCGCCCGCCTGTCAAAACGAACAACCAGCAAGTCACCAGGCCAATACTGGATCCGCGCACGAAGTCGCGACATGCTACGTTCCGATTCGTGTGCTTCAATATTTCGTTCATCATGGTTTCCTCCAGACACTTAACGGCCATCACAGGTCCGCGAGTTGGTTCTTGTTGTCGCGGATCTTCGCCATCGTGTCCGCGAAATTGTCCATGAGTTTTTTGTCACCCGAAGACGCGCACTGGGGAAGCCATACACGTTCTTCGGAGAGTTGGCTGACTGGGCACGCTGCATCTGTCGATCGCTTCCGCCGGCGAGCATAAGGTAACCAGAGACTCTACGATACCAGTTGGCAACATGGATCTCCAGTCCTTTCAGGCGGCTGCCGATGGCAAGCTGTCCACTGTTGCCAAGAGCAACATGTCGCGCCAAAGCGCCCGCTCCGTCCCCGCGGCCTTCGGCTGCGGGGACGGAGCGGGGAGGGGGAAGGGTCCGCACATCGCTTTAGCTTGCGAAACTTGTTCACCCATGGGACAAGCCCATGGGGGTCTTTCGACTTACGTAGGTTCGGTTTTCAAAATAGACAGATACCATCCCATGTCTGATGTCACTCGCATTCTATCTCGGATCGAACAGGGTGAGCTGGTGGATGTAGACAAGATTCAGCAATGGGACAGCCTATTGCAAGAGCGCTCAGGTGTAGGTGGGAGCGGGGTGTAGGTGTAGGGTGAAACAAGCTCGCGGCATCCACGTTGGCAACTGGCAACCACGGTTTTGCGAGCGCCGGCACACCACAATCCTGGTCGCGTGCGGCATCCGCTGGGGAATTGCCGATCCAACACTCGGTTGGGATGCTCCAGAATGGGACGCACAATTCTTGGTGTGCCGGCGCTCGCCGTGAACGTTGTGGATGATGGGGAATTGTCGACGGCGATCTGGTCACATCCTACGACTACTTGAATTGCTTGTTGCCATGTATCGCCACGCTGATTTCGGTGGCCATTTGTTCGGTCGATAAGGACCCACCCAAGTCGTGCGTTCGGCACCCGTCGGCAAGGGCAGTCATAACGGCGAGTTCGATCCGCTTGGCTGTGTTGGTCTGGCCCAGCCAATCCAACATCATCGCGCCTGACAGAATCATGGCGATAGGGTTGGCGACCTGCTTGCCGGCGATATCCGGAGCACTGCCATGGACCGGCTCAAAGAGAGATGGAAGCTGCCGATCGGGTCTGAGATTCGCACTGGGTGCCAGGCCGAGCCCTCCACAGACCATGGCGGTCAAGTCGCTCAGGATATCACCGAACAGATTAGATGCGACAATTACGTCAAACTTCTCCGGTCTGCGTACCAGGTTCATTGCCGCCGCATCGACATGTTGTTTGTCACAATCGACATCAGCAAACTCAGGACGGACATCTTGAAGGACGTCATCCCACAGGGACATCGCGTGGGTCAGTGCATTCGACTTGGTGATCATCGTCAGTTTGTTACGTCGTGTCCGCGCTAACTCGAATCCGAATCGGACAATACGCTCGACACCTCGGCGCGTATGCAAGCAGGTTTGGATTGCGACCTCTCGTGCCGTTCCAGCGTGATGTCGCCCGCCGATATTCAGATACTCACCTTCTGAGTTTTCGCGGACCACGACCAGGTCGATGTCGCCGATACGCTTATTTCGCAGCGGCGACTGTATTCCAGGCCACAGTTTCACCGGGCGGACACAAGCGAACAGGTCGAATGACTGTCGTATTCGAATCAGGGGCACTAAGGTTATGCTGTCGGGTAGTGTCTCGGGCCAGCCAATTGCACCAAGCCAAATAGCGTCCAGCTCGCGCAGCTGCCCCAAGAAATCATCCGGAACCAGTTCTCCACAACGGCGGAATCGTTCCACCCCCCAATCGACGTCAATCCAGTCAATGTCGAAACGGGGCGACGACTGGCGCCGAGCAACTTCAAGAACCGAGCGTGCGGCATCAGCCACTTCACATCCGATTCCGTCACCCGGATACATGGCGATCCGGTAACAGGGCTTTTCGCTCATAGGATTGACTTTCGACGGACGTGCACTCTGGGGATACCGTTGCCCTGGCAGAAGTAACCAGGTGAGGCTGAAGAGTACCGTGGTCCAAACTAGCTCAGACGCGGTTTCCGGTTCTCGCCTCAACGGTTTTCAGGTTTATCAAGTCTCGTGTTATCGTTCGCAATTCGTGTTTTTCTTTCTCAATGTAGACGGCAGGTGGGTTCCAGTCCACCTTTCGATAAAGCAGCCATACGACCAGTTTCCGGATTACTTTGCCCAGAAAGCGTCTCTCTTGTGCTCTGTAGCATTTGCGTAACCACTTCCTGGGCATTTGATGGATCGGAATTCCCAAGTCGTCAAGCACGGAAACCCGGTGATCACTCGGATTGCCAAAATAGACAACCGGCACTCCCATGGCGATACAAGGCAGGGCACAATGCAATCTTGTGGTGAGCACCAGACGAGCCTCATCGCGGTACCTGGCAAGCAGTTGCTCGGCCCTCAATGTATTGAGTTTGTCACCGTCCCGATCAGCCGCGTCATGGGAAACGCGGATTGCCTGTTCATGCAAGAACTCAGGCAGTGGAATCCCGGCTAAATCCACCAAGAACACTTTTCCATCTTTCGGTTCGATTTCCCGCTTTGGAAACGTCGTGGTCAAGCACTTGCTACAAAAGGCCTCAATCCCGTTGGAAGCGAGAAGTTGCATGGTTTCTTTGTCACGGCAACCGATCGGCTCATGTCGTTTGAAGTACTCAATGCATTCAGAACTCAAGAAGTGTTCAGCCGTGTCATTCCAATTTGTGATGTGGAGACCGATGAAGACCGGTACAATTGAATCTGATGGGGGGAAGCAACGATCTGGAAAATGTGAAAACCAGCCATTCATTATGACCAGATATTCTTCTTCCTCGGTAATAGAAGCGAGGCTGTCTCGGTCGAATTTCTTGTCTATGCGAGGCAGATACTGTGAAGCAGCCAGGCTCTGTATTTCATCGCCAAGGTTGCCGGAATAATCGTATCTGAACGTCGCGTATTTCATTATTCCAACCCACCCGTCAAGGCACCGCGAGGTACGATGGGCTTGTAGCCCGTCGACGAAGCGGGTACTAACACAACCCTACGTAACGACTCGTCCCGATGCACCCAACGCACGTTCGACCTCGTCAAAATGGCACGTCCGTACGCACCGCTTTCGATGGCCCGAAAGACCGTCGTACACTTCCTGCCGATCTCTTGGCCGATCAAGCGGCATCGCGTTGTCGTCGTTCGTGGTCATCGATGCGCGCGAGCGGGATTACTTGGGATACAGGTGCCAGTTCTACTGGTTTTGTATAAACGCACGAAAACATATGGCCAATCTTCGTCAGAGACACACGTCCCACGGAGAGCCATGTGGATGGTGACAAAGGTTGTTGTCGGACAACCTGCCGAGTGTGTTTGACGGCAGTTTTGATGTACCCAGCCCGTGTGGCCATTCGGATCCATCTGTGCCGAACCGCTAGATGCGTCGTCGTTCGTTTTCGGTATGAGGGACGTCTTGGAACGGGTTGGTGCAGCTGGCGGCGGGCGTAGGTCTCGTTTAGCAGCGTTCCGACCAAGCGGTACTGCTCCTCGCCGCGTGTCGAGCAAATGCTTTGGTTGTGCAACCGGTATGCCAGGAGCACTTCCGAGAGATTGGCGAGCTGGCCGATTTCGGCCAGCCGCATCCAAAGATCCATGTCCTCAACCCACTGGTACTGGATGCGATAGCCGCCGACATGGCGGAGAGCGTTGGCTCGGATCATTGCTGCCGGGTGAGCAAGTCCGCCGCGGCCGCGCATTAGCTGAGCATCAATCGCGTCATGCGTTTCCGGCCAACGCTCCACATGGATTGGATCGCCGTCGGGATCAACATGCAATGTGGCGGAACCGACGGCAACGCATCCCGGGTGCTCTGCCAAATATGCGATCTGTCGCATGAAACGCTCCGGAAAGGCGATGTCGTCAGCGTCCATCCTCGCGATAAACTTGCCTCGTGCCATCGCAAGAGCGACGTTTAGCGTGCCGACAATACCTGTAGGAGCGAGGCTAATCACGTGAATACGCTCGTCTTCGGCGGCAAACGCCTGAAGTAATCGGAGCGAGTTATCGGTTGATCCGTCGTCCACTGCGAGCAACTCGAAGTCATCGAATGTCTGAGCGAGAATGCTTCCAACGGCCGCACCCAAATAGCGATCCGCGTTACGAACCGGCATTACGGTGCTGATAGTCGGAACCGGCAGGTTTTGGCTCATTCCATCATGCCTTCTCTGTCACTCGTCCCTCGTATTCGAATGCAACTGTAAACACCGAAGTCACGTAGCGATCTGATGCTCTCTTGCCAACTGCCGTCGACGATGATACCGGCAACGGCTGAATCGCGCCAATGGCAAACTGGGATCGAGTCAAACGGCCAGCCTGACCGTTTGGTCCGTGGCAGTCCGTCCACCTTCATGAAGGACGTTCCCGTTGAAAAGCAGGTGTTTACGTCCAAGTGTTTGGGGGCCTTGGGCAGTGATCGCAATCCGGTCCAGCAGCGGGCAAACAGGTTCCGGCTGCAGTTCCAAACCTCTTGTAGCGTCCTGGATTACGCCATGTCCCGCTCGGCAAGCGGGACCTACCTGGACCACCTTACGATCAAGGCCGGGGCATTGCCACTTTTTCTGACAAGTTGGGCGGGATGGGGCGTGTTGCGGTGGGAAGTATGGTGTCGCTCGCAATGGCCGCTGCCGGGTCTTCCCGATTCGCCTGCCGTTATGGCATGGCACCCGTTCCCGTCCCGTTTGTCGGACGACTCAGGTGCGTTCGAGCTGAAAACCACGGAACTCACGGAATCTTGTATCCCTTACCGGTCCATGCGATCACGCGGGGTGTACGACGGTCTTTCAGGCCGTCGAAGGCGGTGGGTACGGATGTGCCACGTTGACGAACCCGGAATAAGGATCCGCAAACGGAAGCTGGAGTCAATACCGAGGTCAAAACGTCTTGACCGGTACACGCCGTTGTGCTACCGATCGACTCTTGTGCTCTTTGACCTCAAACCCACTAATCCCGCGGAGAGTCATGGCGAATGATCGATTCGGCTACCCTTTCGTCATCCGAAGTGCTCAACCTGTCGGCAGTGGTCGCCACGCACGGTGGCCATCGCATGGAAACGGTGGTTGGGGGCACCCCTGTCTGGTTTGAATCCCCGGACGTCGTCTTGAACCCAGGTATCGAAGCTTTCGTCATTGCGATGTTGTTCCCGGCGTTTCGGCAGAGGATGCGATTACAAACCGATGTGCCCGTCGACGCGACGTTGCTCGGTGGGCTCGCGGCCATGATCCCAACCTATGCCGAATGGTGGAATGTGCCCACGGACACATGCGAGTTGCTCATGGGCGACGGAGCCACGACCGGCAGACCGTCAGCTGCGGCCGGATTGTGTTTCAGTGGCGGCGTGGATTCTTTTTACAGTCTGTTGACGGGTCACAGTCGGGTGGATGTTCTCGTATTGGTGCACGGGTTTGACATTCCATTGAATGACGAACGGCGCTGGCACCACGCGGAGAGTAGCCTGCGTCGTGTCGGGGCCGCGCTTGGCAAACGAACAGTTGTCATTCGCACGAACTTGCGAGAACATCGTTTGTTCAAGGGCGTATCATGGCCGTGTGCCCACGGCGCGGCGTTGGCGGCGGCAGGACATGCGTTGGCATCGACCATCGGATCGTTGCAGATTCCCCCGACTCACCGTGCGGATCGGCTCCGGCCCTGGGGTTCGGACCCTCGCACCGACCCGCTCTATTCATCATCGCGTCTTCGAATCGAGCATCCACCGTCCAGCGATGGGCGTCCGATGCGAATTGCCAAAATCGTCCATGATCCACTCGTACGGCACCATCTGCGGGTCTGCTACGAAAACCGCACGCCATTTGGAAATTGCTCACGTTGTGAAAAATGTGTCTCCACGATGACAGTCCTTGCTGGGCTGGGCCAGTTGGTAGATTTCGAGTGTTTTGATCAATCGTTACCATTGTCCGATTGTCTGGATGGATTGCCATACATTGCGGACCACTTAGTCGAGACCTGGCAGGAAATCGCCAATATGCCACAAAGCGAGGCAGTCGCGGAGGCCCTGCAAAGACTCTTTCAACGACGTCCACCAGGGCGATTGGCCCGGGCCCGTCACCGATTGCGTCGATGGTGGAAAAAACGTTGCGCGTAGACCAGATGCCACCGAGCCAGTATCTCAGAAAGGCGACCCAAAAAGAAGTTCAAATACCCAGCATCGAGCAAGCAGCATCTAACAGAGCGAGACAGGTAGCGCCCGTTACTCGTTCCGTTGTGAGACGCTGGTTCGGCATCTCGTTGTTTCCTTATTGCGAGGCGATCGGGGTCTTGATCCAAGCGATGTTCAGTGCGTAATGCAAACCAGAGGAAATGATGTGGATAACACCGTTGGGCGTTTGGCATCCGGAAAGATAGCCGCGAGGTTCCGCGTGTGTTGCGTCCAATAGGAAGCTGCCTGTCAACGGAACGTTGGTCAACCGGCGAGCGGGCTCGCCTGGTGTAACCGGTTTTTTTATCGACCACGTCTTTCTGTCATCGAATGAAAGTGCGACGAACATGCCGAAGATACGGCGTTTCTTATCAGAGGCGTCTTGAACAAATATGGGCGGTGCCGTTTCAGGCGCGCGTCGGTACTTGAAGTAATCGTGGGTGAAGGAGAC
>JAJSAJ010001129.1 GCA_024274855.1 Planctomycetota bacterium
CGACTGGGCCACTACCGACTGGGCCACTACCGACTGGGCCACTGTAAAGTCTGCGCCAACTTGTCGAATGCTCTCTCTTGGAGAACGCGGAGATGCGCGTCTCGTGTCCCAATTGCAGTCACGTTATCGACATTCTTGGCCGGTCTGCTTCTGAAGATATCACTTGTCCGACATGCGGAAGCAAGTTCAGCCTGTTCGACGGCCTGGACGCTACGGTGGATATTACGGCACGCGTTCCTGAGTTAGGGCATTTTAAGCTGCTGCATCCGGTTGGCCGTGGCAGTTTCGGCAGTGTCTGGAAGGCTCGTGATACGCGGCTGAATCGATTCGTGGCGATTAAGCTTCCCCATAACCATCGGCTGACAAGAGCTGAAGCGGCATTTTTTCTACGCGAGGCGCGTAGCGCCGCTCAGGTCAGCCACCCCAACATCGTCACGGTGTACGAAGTTGGTCGGGCGGGCGACACCATCTACATTGTTGCCGAGTTCATTGACTGCGTGTCGCTGAACGATTGGCGAAAACTGCACAATCCAGGGTTTCGCGATTCGGCTCGGGTCTGTGCGGGGATTGCCGGCGCCCTTCAGGCCGCTCACCAACAGCGTGTTGTCCATCGGGACTTGAAGCCCGGCAACATAGTGATGGACGCTTCAGACGTCCCGCACGTTACGGATTTCGGTCTCGCAAAACGTGATGGCGAAACGACGATCGCCGCAGACGGCCAAGTCCTTGGTACGCCCGCCTACATGTCACCGGAACAGGCAAGTGGCAAGGGATTTCAAGCAGATGGACGGAGTGATGTGTTTGCACTCGGGGTCATTCTCTATGAACTCCTCACGAATGTGCGTCCGTTCGATGCAAAGAGCAACGTGTTGCTGGAACAAATTCGACGGATTGAACCCAAGCGACCATGCCTGTTGGACAAGCGTATTCCGCGCGATTTGGAGACAATCTGCCTTCATGCATTGGAAAAGGATCCAAATCGACGGTACCAAACAGCCGCGGCGATGGGTGATGATCTGGAACGTTTTCTGGTCGACCGGCCGATCGCCGCCCGGCCGTTGTCGCGAGTTGCGAAGATGGGCCGTTTTGTTCGGCGTCAGTCGGCTGTGGCGGCAACGATCGCGTTGAGTCTGCTTTGTGCATCGCTGGTCGGAATGGCGATTTGGCTGGTCGATGGCAGGGCGGGTCCGGTTCCAGCTGGGACGAGGCGAGTGACGCTCCGAACCGAACCGGCTGGTGCCGAGGTCGTATTCATCCCGCTCGATACCCAATCTGGAATCCCTTGGGTCAGCCGATCCGTCCTCGCGGGAAAGAGCCCCACGGACGTGCAGCTGTTACCGGGCGACTATCTGGTCGTCGCACATCGAGGTGACGAATGGTTCCACGAAGTTTACCGCCACGTACCTGGTCGGCATGAGACGTTGCCCACTCGGTTCCTGCACTCAAGCTGGAAAATGGACGGCCAGATCGTTGTTTTGCCGGCCATCACGTTGTTTCAGCCGGCCTCGGTGACAAATATGCAGGCGAGCGTGGATGGAGGAACATTCCGCCGATTCCAAGGGAGTGGGTTGGGGGCGGGGCACTCGGACGAGCCCAGGAGTGTACCTTCTTTCTTTGTCGATAGTCGCGAAGTAACGATTGGCGACCTGAGAAATGCCGGGCTACCGTTACAGCGGAAGCTTGTTGGTGACGCGCCGCCGGATACTTACCCGGTAACAGACGTGACTTGGGACGAAGCGCTACAGTATTCCGAACAGATGGGGAAACGTCTGCTCGACGAATGGGAATACGAGTACCTGGCGACGGCAGGTGGAACGCGTCGCTTTCCATGGGGCAACGAAGCGTGCCCCGACCACAATTGGGACGCGGGGCCTGCCGGCAAGTCCGATCATGATGTGCTTGTGTGGGAACGTGTTTCACGCGAGGTCCGGGGCTTGTTTTCCAACGTTGCCGAGTGGACAAGCAGTTGGTCGGAGATCGGTCCTTTGGGGCGTGATCAGCCGATTGTCCGCGGAGGCCCGTTGAGTCCAGGTGATCTCCCCGGCTCGCCGCTTCTGCGCGAACGGTGGGTTCGTCCTGCAAGTGGGCCACGCCTGGGGTTTCGATGTGCGCGCAGCAGACACCCTCGGGTGAAACGATCGGACTTCGTGCGATCCTTCTAAGCGGCCCACCAAGTTCTATCGCTTCATATAGACGCTATAGTGTCGTTGTATCGTGCCCAGTCGAATTGTAACCGAGTAGCTGACGGGTCGTTGTTGGCCCGGTTTCAGCGGTTGGTGTTTGACATCTTTTTCGGGTATGGTCGGCACGCCGTCGGCAACCTCGAACCCAATGCCGTATGGCTCGCCTTTCGTTGGCCGGAGCCATACTAGTTTGACGCGGCGACGCGTGTTTGCACTCCGTCGAGTTCCCGGCATAAGAACGATCTGTTCGTCAATTATTCTTTGGCCGTTGCGTGGCTTGTATTTGACGCCATAGTCTGGCAGGCCGTTCTTGGCAAGGCCTTTGCCTGCACTGTGACGTCGTCCAAGCGGCTGGGCCTTCGCCTTAAATTGAATCGGAGGGACTACGACAAACCCGCCTTCACAATTCGAGCACGTGCCGCTCGTGGCGCAGGTTCCTTGAGGTAACGGTGTCACATCCGCACAATCTCGCTCGTGAAGGATTGTGGTGTAGCCACCACTCGGTTCGCACTGGTACGCTTCGTATTGACGATAAAGGCAGCTGCCGTCCAGGTCCTCCACTTCGCCGATCAACGACTGAAGGCAGACTTTTCCGGCGCAGGACAGCCGGTCATACGCGTCTTTTGGAGTTGGAGTCGGACATCGTCGACGTCTGCGAATGCGACGCATGCAGTGCGAAAACAGTCCGGCGGACGCGTCTGTAGCTATCGCTAACATGGAGCTGGAAACAAACCACAGAAAAACACGTCTTGATGTCCGCCGCATGAGACACTCCCCCGCTCGTTTACCTCGCCATATCGCCTATCCGC
>JAJSAJ010001130.1 GCA_024274855.1 Planctomycetota bacterium
TCGCTGAAACGCGTGGCCAATCCGTCAATCGTCTTACCAACCACCTCGGCGTCAACCAGCTTGATCCCGACCAAACTTGTGCCACTATTGACACGCGCCGGCTTCTCCATCCACGTAACGTATGTAAACCGACCATCGATCTGCTCCAAAATGTCCCGCTCCATGTCGATCTGCAACCGATCAGAGAAACGCCGTTTGATATCGTCGTGAAGCGCGTCTTCGCCGCGAATCGTATCATACAGTTTACGAAAAGCGGCCAGCGTCTTCGTGGAATCCCAATAGACACTCATGTACGAAGCGACATCGGCCGGCACCCAATCCTCCGGGGTCAGATCACCCGACTCGATTGCCAGCATCCCCAAGATACCGTCTCGCGGACTGTCCAACAGAACGTGCATAAAGCTGATCGAATCAAAGTCCTCGGTCGCGTAGATCATACTACCACCCACGCCTCGAATTCCGTCGAGCCCCAAGGCTGGAAGCATCGTCAGCGCCACCTGAGCACCGACATTATCGCGTGAGACGCTTTTGAACAGTTCGATCGGATCGACAAACCAGGAGACCTGCGGGCGCTCGCCCTTGCGGCCCACTGACCGCGTCATGATCGCTTTGAACGTCTGCGCATCGGCCAGAGTTCGCACATCGCTTGTACCATGCCAAACCCCGAGAATCTCCTTCAATAAATCCAAATCGGTGCACGCAAGAATCACCTGATCACGCTGGCAATAGGCCAATTTGCCTTCCAGAACCGTCACCGACGCACCCTGAACGTCAACCGTTCGCTGTGTCGTGCCTTGCTGTACCAGTTGTTGCTGGATGTGCTCGAGCAATTTCAGAGCGACGGGTGTGTGGTCACCGGTATCCAATAGCGCGAACACGGCGGGCTTTCCCGCTTGCCGCCCAACCAGGGCCAAACACACTTCGCCCTGCGGAAGGGCCAGAAGCTGATCAAGATTGACACCCAGCTTCTCTTGGAAAGCCAAGAAAGCCTGGGACACCGACCCGTAAAGCTGACTCACCAAAGGCCGAATCTTTTCGTCCTGAAACAACCGCCCGACCGCAGTCTCATTGAATCGCTTAACCAGATCACGGCTGTCCGCCACGCGAACGTATGCCAGTGTGCTGTCTGGCAGCAATTTCGGAGCGCTTGGACGCTCAGCACGTATCTCCGCGGCTCCAGTGACCACCACCCAACACGCCAAGACTGCCAGCCAACCAAATTGCCGCACATTGGACACAGGAAATCTCCTTCTGAAACGGCTGTCAACCGCCCTTGTACCTTATCACGCTGAGGAATCACTGGCCGGAAACCGTAATCGGCCAGATCTTGGCCGATGGACCGCCGGCAATACAACGCCTACTACCCGGAAATACTACCCGGCAAGGTGGCATCCGGTTTCAGCAAACAGACGAACACGCAACATGGGCCGGCACACACCGGCGTGGCTCGCCTCGTCGAAACCGACTCCAAGTCGGTTGTGGTGTCCTGTTGATTACGATTGTGCAAAAAATGCGTTTATTTCGATCAAGAATGCCGTATAATGCAGATGTTGGCTTCTTAGACGTTGCAGGGCCGGTTTGGCCCGGGCAGTCTTGAGCAACCGGGATCGGCAGCCAAGCGCGTGGCGGTTCAGACGGCCGGATAATCGCTAACGATTTGTAAAGTTCGCCTCGCCGTACCGCGGTGGACGATAAATTCAAGGTAAGGGCCGGCGGATCACCTTAGCTGCGAGGCTGATTCACCCATGGGGGTCTGTACGCGGAAGAATGCGACACTCCTTAGCTGCGAGACTGATTCACCCATGGGACGAGCCCATGGGGGTCTGTACGCGGAAGAATGCGACA
>JAJSAJ010000152.1 GCA_024274855.1 Planctomycetota bacterium
AAAGCATGGATCCTCTCTTCACAATTGCCGTTTTCAATGTTGTCCAGATTTTTTACTATCTCAGGTGCGTTGCGCTATAATCGAGACGAAGTCCTCGCACGATATCGAGTCCTCCCATGATTTAGACAAGAAATGGATAAGAAACGGGGAGGCGTGCATTTCTCGCGACGGAATAAACAAGATAGGTAGGATGTCGTGATGTGTGATGTGTATATGTCACCGCGCAGCGTGTTTAGTCCCTGGTTTCAGAGTGTCTGCAGTGATTCTGTGATTCTGGGTAGGACGGCGCGATCGCCACGCATCTGAAATACGACGCGTACGGCAGCGTCACGGTGGGCGACACGTCGATAGATGAACAAGAGGGTGACTGATGTTCCGATCTCTTTTCTTTCACATCAGCGTTGTAGTAGTGGCAATCATCATCGCAAAACGGACTCTCCTCTTGCGACATGACATTCCTCCAAGAATCCGGTTACGTCACTACGTCTTCTTGTCGTTCCTGCTGTTGATGAATGTCAGTGGCTTGAGCCAAGCTTCCTGGACACTTGGGCGATTGCTTGAAGGCAACATGATTGCCTGCCTGGAACAGCAACTTGTTACTTTCAGGGAGTTACCGCCAGTTCTAGGGTTGACGATTTGGGCTTACGGTATAATCGGCAAGTGCATCATGACTTTCCTCGTAACGAGTCTAACGCGTTCAAATAGATGGTCCCGTGCGGTGTTGCTCAAATTGTTTCCGTTGTTGGTTCTTGCCCAGGGTGCCGCTTCCTTTATCAACATGCGTGGACCAGACGAATTGACGTTTGTTCAAAGTAGGTCAACCGAGTACTTCATCGCGTTCTGCATTTGGTGTCTTTTTGCGTGGCCATATATTTTTGCCTATCGGTTTTATCGAGGTACGGCGAGCGACGTTTTGTTTACAGATGCGCACAATCCGCGTACCGCCCCCGAAGAGCATCTGACATAGCAAGAGAAAAATGTGGAAAAGTGTTGTTCCTGCCACTCATGGAGGGATTCTGGTGAGGGATCCTGGAATCAGGTCTTGACTTTTAACTTATTGACTTAGGACGGGAGAGAAACGGGGATGCGTACCGTTTCCGCGGCAGAATGGACGAAGTGGATAAAGCGTTATCCCGGTTGACGGGCCTGGCGTATGCCAAAGGCGGCACGAGCCTGTTCACGGAAGTCGTAACCGAGCGTCATCAGCAAGTCGATGTTGTTGAAGTTTCGGCCGCAACTGAAGCAGTGAGCCAGATTGTTGCGCGGGTTCACCGTGGCGCGAAACTCGCCGCACTCGAGACAGATAAAGCGGAAGTAGCCTTCGAACTGCTTCGACACGCACACCCTGTCGTCCAAGTTGGCCAATGGTGACTTGCATCGGCAGTTCGTTCCGAATCGCTCGGAGTCGTTCATTGGGGATTATGGTTACGGTCCTTGAGAACGGAGAGAGACGGTTGTTCATCAGAAATCGGTGATGTCGGTTTCCTTTTGCCAGTGAGGCTGGAGAAGGACACGGTTGACCAGATCGATGTCCATGGTCATGCCGGCCGAAGCGCGGACCGCTTCGAGCATGGTGGCCAGACAGCGATTGCGACATTTGCGCAAGACTCCGTCGGCCCATCGGATGATCAGCTCCGTGGCGGCTTACCGAGACCAGCGGCACGGCCTGGATCGATCCGATTCAGGACCGAGCCGGGAACATGACGACCGTGCCCAAGCCGTCGAATCTGTCCACTGGCCTTACATGCAAGTGGGATGCGTGGAACCATCTGGTCGAGGTGAAAGACGGCGCGACGGTCGTGGCCAAATACGAATACGATGGCCTGGCACGCCGGGTGAAGAAGCACATCGACACGGACAGCCCGGCAAGCCCGAACGGAATCGACACGTACGTGCACACGTTCTACAACAGCGGCTGGCAGGTCATGGAGACGCGGCGCTCAAGCAGCGAGAACACGGGCCCGGAGAGCCTGCAGCCCAAGTATCAATGCGTCTGGTCGCTGCGTTACATTGACGCGGCCGTCTTGCGTGACGAGAATACGGACAGCGACAACACATGCGACGACGACCGGATCTACTACCTTGCGGAGCCAATTTTAACGTGACGACGATCGTCTCTGCGGGCGGCGATGCGTTGGAACGGTACGTCTACAGCCCGTACGGGTTATTGACAATTTATGACGTAACCTGGTCGAATATTCGTAGTGCCTCCAACTACGATATCGAGTATACTTATACCGGTCGACGGTACGATAAAGAAACAGGACTATACTACTACCGGCACCGCATGCTGAGCGCCCAGTTGGGACGGTTTATCAGTCGGGATCCGATCGGGTATCGAGGCGGATGGAGTTTGGTTGGGTACGTGCGCAACGCCCCGACGCGGTTCTTGGACCCACATGGTCGCGATTTCTTTGATTGGATGATCGAGATTGGGGCAAACCCTGGGTCGGTCAAGACACTTGAGGATCTCTGGAACAGCCCATGGCAGACGATCGTTGATACGGCAAATCCTGAATCAGTGGATACGGCGCAACGTCTCATTAATGATCCAATAGGCACATTGATCGAGGAGGCGAATCCGGCAAGTGTCGAAACACTCGTGTCGCTCTATGAAAACTTTTGGGGAACGGTCGCCGAGCAATGCAACCCCGGACCCGGAGCGTTCTTCGGGGCCGAACTACATGGGATCGTTGGCGTTGGCGCGAGCGAAGTCGTCCGTTGCGATGCACAGAACAAGAAACACCACTACGTGTTTCGGAAATGGTGTGTCGGCGGAAATTTCGGCGGTACGATTCAAGTTGGGCCGGTGAATATGCGAGCGGAAAGATGCGATCCTGATAACTATTCAGGTTGGTTTGCTGAGGGTGGATTTGGATTTGGCATTGATGTTGGCCTCAGCCATTTGTCGGAGCGTTATTGGATAATACCCTGGGATTTGAGTGGAACGGTCGAAGGTGGACCATATGTGGGCTTTGGGCCTCCAGTTTCACTCACGTTGTGTCACTATACCTTGATAGACGAGGACGTTGTCGGGTGTTGTGACTAGGCCGGGTGCTGAACGAAAGTCGAGCGATTTCCGATGTGGGGTGTGATTCTACCAAGCGACTTTAAGCCGATTTGGCGGGTCATTCTGGTGCTTTGTTGCTCCCAATTGACGGGCGGGTTCATCGGAGTCTGCTTTCTAGCGAAATCACCGTTCCTCGCCTTTTGGTGCGGTGCAGCCCTGGCGATGCCAGTCGGTTTTCTTCTCGGTCTTATTTGGCATTGTTGGACTTCATCGAAGGGCCGTACGGACTGGTGCCTGGTCGCCTTCGTCGGCTTGCTGGCCGTTAACATGGCTGTTTGGGGCTATATCACCCTCGTGACTACCGATGCAGACGGCCAGTTGTCGCAGGACGACTGGGCGCCAACAGCCAGCATGCGGTTGCCAACGTCATGGCGCAGGTAAAAGAACTGGCAAAAAAGAATAGGTAGCAACGGTCTGAGCCCCGTGAGGCGAAGGCGCAAAAGCGGACCGGGAGTGCGGGAAACGAGTCGGACCGGTGAGGGGACTCTATATATTAGGGAGAACCAAGACGGTTACGCGATGCCACGAGGTGGTCACCGCAAGGATTGAGTGAGGTGGCGGGCGGGTGAACCACCCGGCCGGTGGGCGAAAGTGGCACATCGCGTGGCGTTTCGTGGCACCAGTGACACGACAACACCTTTTTCTCAAGGGAATCCCGCTTTCGCGACGTACGGCGAGCCAGCGATGCTTGAAATCGCGATGAAGACCTACCCGTTGTGAGGGTAGGTGTTCGAGTTGTTTGCCGAAGGCGACATAATGCTGTCACATGATGTGCCCGCGGCAATGTTATGCGCCGCCTCACGTGAACCCCATCGCTTCATGGAATAAGTGGCCACCGGCCAGAAACGGAGCCACATCGGGTAAGATCAGCTGCGGGTCCGTTTCCGCCAGATGGGAAACGGGGAGCCGTACTATTTTCCCGGAAAACTGCGCAGTTTGGGTGACGCAATTCCGTTGCTGCACACAGCGGGCGAATCTCATCCACAATGCGCGGCGGTATTGAACAACCGTTGTAGCAAACGGAGAACTCCGCTTCGGTTGTATCACCGGTCGCCGCACCATTGAGAGACATATTAAGGTCGGCATGACCGTTTTCGATTACCGGCCGCTTCATCTTGGCACGACGCGATCACAGAGTCCGTTCACGACGCCAAGAGTAACTTGCCCAGCCTGCCGAGGTACTCTCGAAAACGGTACGGCTCCCCGTTTTTTACTCGATTTTGGGCGTGCTGCAAGTCACGTGGCAGCAATCTGTTATGGTTCGGCCGAGTTCTTTGACTTCACGCCCGCGCACAGCGAGATTGGGAGACCCGCGTACAGAGCAATCAGGTTGCGTTGTGTTTCCCCAATCGTCGCCGTGTGGCATGGAATGGACGGTGTGTTAGAATGGAACTGCATGTTGGATTCGCGTCGAGAAACGGGAAGACCCAAAGTTACCGCACCGGAAAAGCCCATGGTTACCAGGACTACCACCGTCACGGCAGAGCAACTCTTGGTATTGCCGGATGATGGGAAGCGATACGAGCTGATCCAGGGAGAGCTGCGCATGATGTCGCCGGCGGGAGGTCGTCACGGGCGTGTGGCCCACAATGTGGGGCTGATTCTGGGAACTCATGTCCGGCAGACAGAGTTAGGAGTTGTCTTTGCCGCGGAAACAGGTTTTCTTATTGCTCGCGATCCGGACACCGTGCGCGCTCCTGACGTGGCTTTCGTAAATGGCGAACGGCTTGAACATATTGAAGACGATGCCGGCTATTTGCCACTTGCACCTGATCTGGTTGGTGAGGTGATTTCGCCAAGCGATACGTTCTCGGAAGTCGAAAAAAAAGCGTTCGGCTGGCTTTCGGCCGGCACACGGATGGTGCTGCTGATCGATCCGGAGACCAGAACTCTGCATGTCTATCGGGCAGCTGACCGCATTTTGGTCCTTAACGAAGAAGCGGAACTCGACGCTTGCGACGTGGTGCCCGGATGGCGATTCCGGGTCGGCGAACTGTTCCGATGAAAGTTCCAATGGACAGGAGTAGGAAAGCAGTTAGGCCGTAACGGTGAGGAAGGCCGTGGCGCAAGCGGCGAGGGAGTGACGGGCAGAATCGCCAGTGACTCTATACTAAAGGGGAAAAGTAACGCGTGGGTCTTCTCCCCCGAAGCGCGCCGGAGCGAGGGGGAGCGGCGTTCGGACAAACACGACACCGTCCGGCGTGTTGCCTAACACACAATCGGTGACAGAAGGCAGTCATTTCAGTCTTTTTCCCCTCCGCACGTACTAACCGCCAGCCCGGTGGGCTGGCGATCGATTCTCTTAACCGTCCGGTCCATGCTGCTGCCTTCGCGGTTCTTCCGTGGCCGACGTGTCTGACTCATGTCACAATAACTCATAAGCCATACGCGCCTGCCGATTCCCAGTCGGCGGCGGACTTCGGCCACCACGTCGCGAGTTCGGTTCTTGCTCCGCTCCGGCTTCCTGTCGCGAGGTCTCCGCAAACTGCCGATTCACCGTCTCCCGAACTTCCTCCGAGATCAGATCCTGATACGTGCGCACGGTGCACGATTCCGGCCGCACGTCCAGCGCCCGCTGCATGTCCGACCAGACCATGTCCATGACCGTCGACACGCTCGGCCGACGTGTCCCGCCAAGATGCTCCATCGCCGACTTGCAGACCGCGCAATGCCGTGGCCGCTCCAAACGCTCGGCCCATTGGCGCCGATGATGCTCGCGGCACTGCGGACAATGGCGGTTGCCGCACGAGTTGAAATAGACGAACTGCTCGCCACACTCCGAACAGGCCCATGCATGCTGGCCCATGGCGGCCGTCCGGCAG
>JAJSAJ010001131.1 GCA_024274855.1 Planctomycetota bacterium
AGGTGGGCGTTCCCTTGCCAGGTTCGATCGTGCCAAGCAGCAACGATGCCTACCATCGGATTGCGGTGGGCCGGATGGATCATGCGAGGCGGATCGGAACCAACGAAGATCGCCTGGTGGCCCGGGGGAGAGTTGTGCGGAAAGATAAAGCGTAGTCGTCTACGGGGGGGGCCGTCTGCCACCGTGTGCGCACCGGAGTTTTCCCGGACTTCCCACGCGTCCGGTTTGTCATTAGTTATTTGGCATTACTCATTTATCATCGAGAGCGGCAGCGCAGCCGGGTCATGTTCTTTCCACCGACAACCGACAACTGACCACTGACCACCGACAACCGACAACTGACCCTCCTCCATGCGGTCGGTTTCGCGACACGTTCTAAATGATTCGGAGCAACTGGCGAATGAACCACTCCACCTTGAAAATGGTATACCTGGGTTTGCTGGCGGTCGTAGTTGGGTTGGCCTACCATCCGGCCATGGGTGCCGACCTGCGCAATATCAACACCGGTCATGTGATCCCGGACGAGGGCTATTGCGACCAGCCGTACGTCGTTATCACTCGGGATGGCAATTGGCTCTGCCTGCTGACCACCGCCGGTGGGACCGAAGGCGCGGCGAACTCGCACGTTGTATCCACGATCAGTACCGATCACGGCCTGAGTTGGTCGAAACTGGTTGAACTCTAACCGGTCGATGGGCCACCCTCGGTCTACTCGCTGCCGGTCGTTGCCAAGACTGGTCGCGTCTACGCCTTCTATGTCTACAACGGTGACCAATTTCGTTGTCCGGCACGCAGCGACTGTGTCGGTTGGTTCGTCTACAAGTATTCGGACGACAATGGACATACCTGGTCCAAGCAGCGTTATCGGCTGCCGATGCGCATGACGGCTGTAGATCGGACGAACACGTTTGGGGGGAAAGTGCAGATTTTCTGGGGCATCGGCAAGCCGATTACATTCGACAACACAATGATGTTTGCATTCAGCAAGTGTGGCAAGTATTTGATCGATCGTTCCGAAGGCTGGTTCTATCGTTCCGACAACATTCTGTCGGAACCGGATGTGACCAGAATTCGGTGGCAGCTGTTGCCGGACGGGGACGTCGGCCTGAAGAACCCGAGCTTTGGCGATGTGCAGGCCGAGCAGAACATCGTGGCACTGGCCGATGGCTCGATCTATTGCATGTATCGCACGGCGGGCGATCATCCGTGCCACGCATACAGTCGCGATGGAGGGCATCACTGGACGTTGCCCGAATATGCAACGTACACGCCTGGTGGGCGGAAGATCAAGAACTCGCGGGCCTGTCCGAGGATTTGGAAGACGGCTAGCGGCAAGTATCTTTTCTGGTTCCATCACCATGGAGCTCATAAAAACCCCTATCGCGGCCGAAATCCAGCGTGGCTTAGTGGCGGAATCGAGCGAAGTGGTTTCATTCACTGGTCTCAACCGGAAATTGTCTTGTACGATAGTCCCAAGAACAGCCCATTTGATCCGGCTACCGGAATGCCCGGGCCTGGTGGCGGAATGAGTTACCCTGATTTGATCGAGCAGGATGGAGGGTATTGGATCACCGAGACGCAGAAAACGGTGGCTCGCGTTCATCCGATCGATCCGACACTGCTCGAAGGGCTGTGGACTCAGGGACAAGTCAAGACGGTTTCACGCACGGGCCTTGTTCTTGATCTCGGACCCGAGGAGCTACGCAAGCCGGAGACGGTTGTGCCGCGGTTGCCCTCGTTCTCCGAAGGCGGAGGGCTGTCGATCGACTTCTGGAT
>JAJSAJ010000153.1 GCA_024274855.1 Planctomycetota bacterium
CCCGCTAACGGGCAAAGACTTCACGCATCGCCGCGATTGGATCATGACTCGCGAAGAACAGTTGGCCAGCCTGTTCGCAATTGAAATTGAATTCCGGGCAGAAATGGCAAACCACCTCCACCTGGTGCTGCGCACTCTGCCCCGGGTGGCGAAGCGGTGGTCACCTCTGGAGGTGCACGACGCTGGTTGACCATCACCAAGCTGGCCAAGTGCATGTCCGACGCTTTGCCCACACCTGATCGGAAGCGAGTCGAGCAACAGGCGAAGAACAAGAAAGAGATCGCAAGACTGCGGAAACGGACCGCCCGCTTGTTGCGCACGGGCCAGAAGCACACGGTCGAAGTCAATCAGATGTCGTCAGAAACACGCTGGGATCGACATGAAAGTACGTGGCGAGCTTAATCACGTTTTCTTTGCTGATTTGACGGCGACCGGACACGACGTTGGTTATTGTGGATCGTGGAATTCCCGTGGCTCGCGCAACTGCGGCTTTCGTGACTGGTTTCGCGTCAATCAGATGCGCAAGCATCTCCGCCGGCGACGGCTTTCGTCTGGGAAAACGATCTACTTCGTAGCTTTCGATCAGTGTTGATAGGACTGCGATCAATTCACCTTCGGCACGTGGCGGGACCGGTCCATGCCGCTGAATCAGTTTTTCGACTTGCCGCAACGCGCGACGGTATTCCCGGTCGTTGCGAATCGGACGGGGTTTATACTTCAGCAACAGCGAATCGTAAGTTGACAGCTTCGTAACCATCTTATTCTCCTGTCATCGCGAACAATCCTGTTTCCAGGCGTTCTTGTCGTATTCCGCGTGCGGCAAGAAATGCTTGACAAACAACGTCCCTTTTACCCATTGGTTCGCATAACACACGCCGCAGATCAACCGGTAGTTGTTCCCACGGATATTGAATACGAGACACGATCCGACCTGGTCCGCGGCTGGGTAGGTTTCTAACGCTTCGTTGAAACTCTCCCAATGGGCCTTGCCGGCCGCCTCGAGCCACGCATCAAGTGCATTGGAGGCATCCGGATAGTCTTTCTGAAACTGTCGGATCGTACGCGTGGCGATGATGTTCATGTCGTTTGCCTCTGGTGCAAGTGTATGCAGTGTGCAAACAAAAAGCAACGTTGCCAGAGGGTGGAAAGGGGGCAGAAGCCTCTGTTTGATGGCAACGATTTCTAGTTGCCCCAGATAGCACGAAAAAACGTGGCCAAGAACCGCAATTTTGGGGAGACGGCCCCAAAAAGGCGAGAAGAGGTTCCTGGTACCCTTCTTGTCCCCATTACGAATTCTTTCATGGATCCGGGATTAGTGAAGATAAGTGCTGGTTAGTGTTCCTTTCTTTCTGTCAGGCAGCCGGCAATTCACCATCCGGCTGCATTGGTACGGCCGATGTAGCACTGGTCTTGTGCGAAGATTGCGCTCACCGCCGTGGGATTTCGCGGATGTAGATGTTCTTGAACCAGAGTGTGTTGCCGTGATTCTGAAGCTCGATTTGGCCGGTCGGGTAGATCGGCTTGCCACGCTCCCAATAATTCTCCATCACGACGTTGTCCACGACAAGCTGGCCGTTGAGCCAGACGGTCACCTTGTCGCCAATCATCTTAATCCGAAACGTGTTCCATTGGCCAATCGGATTGTCCGCACACTTGCTCGGCTTGGAAGGATGCGTTTTGTTATTGAACAGCCCTCCGGATCCTTCGGGCCGTTTGCCGGGATCCCATATCTGGACCTGGGGGCTCCCGCGCAGATAAATGCCGCTGTCGCCACGTGGCAGGATCTTCCAGTCAACGTAGAGTTCAAAATCACCATAATCCTTGGCAGTGCAAAGGCTCTCCCCTTTGCCATCGAACACAAATGCACCATCGATAACCTTCCAGTGTTTTCGCATCCGCTGGTCGGCTTTGCGCTGAGCGGCAGCAAGTTCCTCGAAACTCATAACGGCCCGCGTCTTGGGATTTCCGACAAGGCCTTTCCAACCCGAAAGATCTTTTCCGTTGAATAAGGCAACAAACCCTTCGGGTGGAGTGTTGTCCGCAGCATGCACAGCTTCGGCAACTGGAATAGCCAGGAAAACAGTAAGGCCGAGCGACAGTAAACTCTTCATCGTATGCTCCTCTGAAGGTACAAATCCGATCTTTTCTGTTGTTATAGGCTCATATCGTAGGAGAATCTCACGCAAACTCGCAAAGTTGTCAAAAAAATCGTGGCCTTTTCGAGTGGTCAACAACGTTCCTGACCGGCATTTCTGTGGTTAAAATCAGGCAAAATCTTGGCTGACATCATGTGAAGGCCAACTAACTATTGTCGCGTTTACTGGGGGGGCGTTCGTACGGCGATCCTCCTTAGCTGCGAGACTGATTCACCCACGGGGGCCTGTACGCGGAAGAGTGCAACAGTGATTGATTGGCGAATCCTAACAGCGTAGGCCCTGCTTTCTTTTCCGGCTGAGCCGTTTCTTACGGACTCGGCACGTAAGAAAATGCGTCAAACCAACAGCCCGTTCAAGCGTTCCTCCTGAACGGCTAGAATACAGCAATGTTCGATGTCCCTAGCTCTAACTGACGAGACTCACGCTCCCACGTGACAAGCACGTGGGGGGCGGGCAGTAACGACATTCCGCTTGACTGGAGATGCGTGCATGAATCCAGGGCATTATGCAATCTATTGGGCGCCTCACTCGGTGCGTTGGATACTCTGCCTGCTGCTGATCGGTGGGCCAAGCTTCGCTGCGAAACCAAGCGAGGAAGAGCCGCCTGCCGCCTCCGCTCATAACTTGGTGGAAAACGGTGGTTTCGAACAAGGCGGACCAGTGCCCGTTTGGTGGAATCGCTACCCAGCGGGCCCCGATACGGCGACCATCCATGCGAGGGACACATCAGTCTTTCATTCCGGCCATGCCAGCGCTCGTCTGATAAGTATGAAACCAACTCCGAATCGGCA
>JAJSAJ010000154.1 GCA_024274855.1 Planctomycetota bacterium
ACCTCAATAGCGCCCGACTCGATCTCTGCATGCCTGCCTTGCGTAATTCGGCCAAGTAAGTGTTTGGTCAACGCTGGAATGTCCTCCCGACGATTCCGCAATGGCGGCACACGCAGTCGCAACACGTCTAGCCGGTAATAGAGGTCCTGGCGAAACGTCCCCTCACTGATCTTGTCCAGAAGGTTCACTTTCGTCGACGCGATGATGCGAACATTCGCTCGAATCGGCTTGGCCCCCCCAACACGCTCAAACACCTTCTCCTCAATCACGCGAAGTAACTTGGCCTGCTGCTGAAGTGGTATATCGTCGACATCGTCCAGGTAGATCGTGCCCCCCTCTGCCATCTCGAAGCGACCCAGACGGTGACGTTCGGCCCCCGTAAATGCCCCTTCTTCGTGCCCATACAGCTCGCTTTCGATCAGTGCCGGCGCGAGAAGCGTGCAGCCGACCTTCGTGCAAGGATGTGAACTTCGATGCGATTGAGCGTGGATGACAGATGCAATCAGGTCCTTTCCCACACCCGTCTCGCCGTGAATCAAGACGTTGGCGTCCGTCTTCGCGGCAATCCGAACCATCCGCTTCACCCGAGCTATCTCCGCGGACCCGCCGATAATCTGCTTGTCGATATCGAGCCGTGACGGTTGAAATTCCGACATCGACGACACGGTACCACGCTGCTGTTGGATCTCATTCAACAGCTTCATCAGTTTTTCTGCGCGGATCGGCTTCCTTAAAAAGTCATAAGCGCCATACTTAACAGCATTTACAGCATCAGGAATCGACCCGTTGGAACTGATCATCACGACATGCGCATCGGACTGAAGACCCGATTTAATGCGCTGAAGCAACTCGAGTCCATCAATGCCGGGTGTGTACCGATCCGTGAACACCAAATCAAACTGTTCAAGCTGCATGCATTCAACGGCCTGCGGCCCATCCTTGGCCGTCTGCAACTGGTGGCCATGCGCAACCAGCTTGTCCGCCAAATTGGCGCGTTTGACTTTCTCGTGATCAACAACCAGGATTCTCATGCTCGGCACTGCTCGTGCGACTCTCGCCGCTACCCTGTACAAAAACCTTCACAACCAACCTAAGCACCCCCGATACTCGCTGTGGGTGCGGCTTTCCTCATTGGCTGCGCCCAGGTGCCCAAAGGCGACCTTGATCGTAAGCTGGTCCAGCAGCAGGCAAACAGGTCCCCGTCTGCAGTTCCAGACATCTTGCCGCATCTTGGATTATCCCAAGTCCCGCTCGGCAAGCGGGACCTACCCGGACCATCTTGTGATCAAGGCCCCCAAAGGCCTTCGTTGCGGAATCGTGACCCCGCACGTGGGCAGCAATCTGCCTTGGTGGTCGTATCCAACCGGGGCTTTCCTCATTCTAGTAGAGCCCCCGTTGCTTTCCAGGGACCAACCCCCGGTCGAGGCATGGTTCCGGAGTGAATTCACCCCACGTCAGGGCGAGGCTTCCGCCGAGCCGTTTTGGCCAACAAAACAAGAGGCTCAGCAGGCGTTTCGCCCTCCCGCAGGCGCTTCGCCCTTCCGGAAACGCTGCTTCTCCGGGTCTTGAGACAACGCCTAGCAATACTGAGGGGTAGGTAGTCAATAATCCAATGAGGAGAGTTGCGAAGAGCCAGTCCGGCCCCAGCGATTGGCACGCTATCTCGTCGATTCTTTGAGAAAACCGGCGATCTTCCTTGCGTGGCCCATACCGCACCGGGTATCAATGTAGTACGTGTGGATACGCTGGACTGCCACTTCAGACACGTCAGCCACATTCGTCCGTCCAGAACCATAATGGAGTCAATTGCCCCATGGCCACATCCGCATCTTCGGCAGCTGCCACCGATATGGAAGCCCTTTATCAACAACGTTTGGCCCGTTATGTGACGGCCATGCGCAACGAAAAACCGGACATGATTCCTATCCGGCCTTTTGTGGCTGAATTTACCGGCACTTATGCGGGTTACGACTGCCAACAACTGGCCCACGACTATAATCAGGCGTTCGACGCGGCCTGCCGGTGCGCGGCCGATTTCGATTGGGATGCCGTGGTCGCGAACATGGTCTACGTCTGGACGGGATTGGCTCAAGTCATCGGCTTGAACTACTTCGGTATTCCGGGAATCGACGTACCGCCGCATCACGGCTTCCAATACCGGGAACCGCCCGAGGAAGAAGCGTTCATGCGCCCGGAGGAATACGATCAGCTGATCGAAGACCCTACCGGTTATCTGTTGAACGTCTGGCTGCCCCGGGTCGCAAGGCCCGTTCAACGCCCTGGCGAACCGGTCACTCTGGAACATAACCTGTCGTTCCTCAAGGGGGGGATGGCCATGTTGCAGTACTTTTCTGGATTCCCCAGTCAGATCAATCGCCTTCGAACCGAATCCGGCACGGTTTCGGCCATTGCAGGGATCTTCAAAGCACCGATGGACATTATCGCCGACAAGTTGCGAGGTTACTTCGGGCTGGTCACGGACTTGATGGAGCGTCCGGAGAAGGTCATGGCGGCATGTGAAGCCCTGATGCCCTTTCTGTACAATGTGGCCACCACGACGGCCGACCCGGACAAGAATGTACCGATCGGATACTGGATGCATCGAGGCTGTGTCCCGTTTGTCACACCCGACCAGTTCGACAATATCTACTGGCCCACCGTCAAGCCAATCATCGAGGAACTGTGGGCGGACGGGCATCAGACGCTGTTTTACGCGGAGGGCAACTGGGACTACCACTTGGAACGTTTTGCCGAGCTTCCGGACTTGAGCATTGTTTACCATGTTGACCAGGGCGACATCTTCAAGGTCCACGAGGCACTTGGCGGCAAGTTCTGTCTTAGCGGTGGGATCCCGAACTATTTGCTCGCCTTCAGCTCGCCCGAAGAAGTTCGCGAATGTTGCAAGAAGGTGATCGACGGCGTGGCGCGCGACGGCGGTTACATTATGGATGCCAGTGCGATTATGCAAAACGATTCACGTGTCGAAAACGTTCGTGCCATGACCGACTTCACACGGCAGCACGGCGGCTATGCTGACGGGCACAGTACGGCGGGACCTCCGGTCGGCAAATCAACGTTCGTGCGTGACGATCCGAATCGCCAATCGCGCATGCCGAGCCCGCCGCCTGGCGCAATGCCACCGGGCAGCGTCGTTCCATGGCAGCGCGAGGCTAAACGATATACGGAGTTCACGGGAGATGTCGAGCTTGTGAAGAGCATCTGGGACGGCATCGACGGATTTGCCAACATGTACATTTGGCAAATTCTGCTCTCCTTTTGAGCTGGATTCTTTGATCCGGTCCGGCGCGAGAAACGTCATTCGCGAACCAGAACGGTCTGAGAGTGCGATTCCATTTGGGATGACGCGCGCGGGCTTGCCGCCTTGATCTGCCCCTCGCGATATTTCTCGACGCGGTTGGGAATCTCGACCAAGGCCGTGTAACCGGCCATCGCCATAATCAGTGCAAAGCCAACGCCGGCCGCGACGTTCAGCAGTGGGCCATTTTTCAAGTCCCCCATGACGTCGCCCCGCGATGTCAGCCACCACAAGACACCGGCTACCAACGGCGCGGCAAGGACCGTGGCTGCTTGTGCGGCGACAATCGCCGGCACGGGGTTCCATCCCGTCTTGATCACCAACATTGCCACGCACATTCCCGTCAACAGCACGGCCAGCGTGAAAACACGTGGCCCCAGATCCTCGGGCTTGCTGCCAAAGCCCAGCCCGTCGGATAGAATGAACCCACCGATCATGGAGTTGACTAGAAAAGACGAGTACGCGGCCGAAAAAAGCCCCAAACAGAACAACGCTCGCCCCTTTTCCCCGAACAGGGGCCGCAGTTGCTCGCCAACGTCCCCCACACTCCCCAAATGCTGACCTCGCAACACCGTGGCAGCCGTGACCATGATCATCATCGTAATCAATGCCATGATTACCGCCCCGATCCGGGCGTCCCTCAATCCGTCTTCGAGCTGCTCGGTTCGCCATCCTTTTTGTCGCACCAAGTAGACTTGAAAGAAGGCGGCTGAGATGACAAATGTCGTCCCAACCAAACCCAATACGGAAACATCCAATTGGGACTCCGCACCCGGAACAAACCCCCCCAAGACACTCGTCAATCGCGGCCGTGCAAAAAGTAGATTGGTCAAGAACGATAACAGCATCAATGCGACAAATGCCATCATCAGCCGCTCCACGGCTCGGTATAAGTTCCGAAACCCAAAAAGAAATGCAATCGACAGCCCGTTGAACACGACGATGACGTAGTCGAATTGAACGTAAGTCTGAAATGCCGAGTGAACGCCCAAGTTGTTCCCGAATTGATAGGCGGCCGAAATCAGAAAAACGCTGACACCAATCAAAACGGCCAGCCACCGTCCCGCACGAACGGTAATCAGAGTGCCTGGAGCCGCTCCGGCGACAACACCCAAGCGAGCCCCTAGCGTCATGTAAACCAACATGAATACGGCAGTGACCACAACAACCCACAACATCCCGTATCCATACGTGGCACCGACTTTCGAACTGGTCAAGATGCTTCCAGGTCCGATCACAACACAGGCAATGATCAAACCAGGGCCAATTCGAGAAAACCACGGGCGTTTTCGGGATGGGCGACTCTCTGGATCGGACACGCTAATGCACCTCTACGCAAGAATGAAGAACAGCATTCAATCCGGCCGTTGGCTGCCAATCTACTTGTTCTGGTACACGTACGGCCGGTATTCTGGAAACCACATGGCCTGATCAACCAGCTGTTCAACCGTGTCGTCCGGAATCAGGCGGCCTACACCATCGGTACGGGCCTGGCGTATCACGGCAATTGCGATGCGCCGACTGACGTCACGGAGGTTTGCCTGGTCCGGGTAGACCGCGCCCGCTCGTAGTCGTTCCGGCTCAACACATTCAACCAATGTCCGAGCGGCCACCAGGAACATCTGATCGGTGACTTCGTGAGATTGCGAAACGATGCACCCAAGTCCCACTCCAGGAAAAATATAGACGTTGTTTCCCTGTCCGAACACATGCGTTTTTCCATCGTATTCGACCGGCGAAAAAGGACTTCCCGTCGCAACAATCGCTCGGCCCTCGGTCCATTGGATCGCCTCCGCCGGCGTACACTCAGCCTTCGATGTCGGATTGCTCAACGGCATGATCACCGGTCGTTGGACGTGTTTGGCCATCTCGCGGATGATCGGCTCGGAAAAATGTCCGGCTTGAGCTGTTGTTCCGATCAACACAGTCGGCTTCACCTTCCGGACGATGTCGAGCAGCTGGTAGTTCGTGCCTTCAAATCCATAAGCGGCCAAACCCGCTTCGTTCAGAGCGAAGTTCAGTTTATGAGGATCCTTGATCGATCGGCCATGATAGACGAGTCCATGGCGATCAA
Source organism: Planctomycetota bacterium (assembly GCA_024274855.1). Lineage (GTDB taxonomy): Bacteria > Planctomycetota > Planctomycetia > Pirellulales > Pirellulaceae > JAJSAJ01. The sequence goes on from JAJSAJ010000154.1 coordinate 5,391, forward strand.
CAAACACTTGAGCTTGGTGAATGTGCTGTTTGTCCTTCAAATCCTCCTCCATCGCAACACGAATCAGGCGAGCGATTCCGACGCCCGCCGCACCGGCTCCCGCATAGACAATGCGTTGCTCGGACATCGGTTGTCCCGTGATGCGCATTGCGGCAAGAATCCCCGCCAAGGCGACCGCTGCCGTTCCTTGAATGTCATCATTGAAGCTCGGCAAGCGTTTGCGATATCGGTCCAAGACGCTGACCGCAATATTCTTGTGGAAATCCTCCCATTGCAGCAACGCACGAGGAAATACTCGTTTAACCCCCTCGACAAACAGCTCGATGAACTCGTCATATGCCGCACCACGCAACCGTCGATGCGGCCAACCGATATAGTAAGGATCGTCCAGCAATGCGAGGTTGTTTGTCCCAACATCCAAACTGACCGGTAAACAGTGCGACGGATGAATTCCCGCGGCAGCCGAGTAAAGAGCCAGCTTTCCAAGTGGAATTCCCATCCCCCCGGCCCCCTGGTCTCCCAGGCCAAGGATCCGTTCGTTGTCCGTGGCAACAATCAGCCGAATGTCTTTGTGCGCAACGTTGCTTAGCACGTCAGAAATGCGATGCGTGTCGTCCGGTGTAATCCAGATACCGCGAGGACGCCGAAAAATATGGCTGAATTCCTGACAGGCTCGCCCGACCGTTGGGGTGTACACAATCGGCAACATCTCACTTAGATGCTCGACCAGCAACCGATAAAAGAGTATCTGGTTCCGATCTTCCAATGCCGCCAGGCCGATGTACTTTTCCAAGTCATCGCTCTTGGCTCGCAAATGCTCAAGTTCCAAAGACAGCTGTTCGTTGATTCCCATTTCACACGGCGGCAGCAATCCACGCAATTTGAGCTGTACGCGCTCATCCTGAGAAAAAGCTGCATCCTTGTTCAATACGGGATTCTGAAGCAATTGAGCCCCTCGTTGAGCAACCATCATTGGTTCCGGCTGAGCTGTCGAGCGAGACATCACGATTCATCCTCCGTTTCGCGCGTTCTTCTCTTGAAAATACCGGCCAGCTGGGCCGTTGATTCCGTGCGATCCGCAACTCACAGCTGCCGCGGAACACCCACGGCCCGATCGCCATCGTACGCCAACATCCCCGCCCAGAACACCGCCCATCAGCCCACTTTGGCCAGAACGCCCGGCCGATCCCCATTGCCGCCTGGTAACCGTTCACGGTGAGAGTGCGTGGAGGGTCATTTGTCGTAACTGTTTAGCCGTCTGCAGTTGGATTTGCATTTCGCTGCTGTGTTTTTGGCTGATCGACCCCATGGGACAAGCCCATGGGGGTCCTTCGACCAACGCGCGTTCTCCATTTGGCTAAAGTGTAACCATTTGTCAGTTGTCAGTTGTCAGTTGTCAGTTGTCAGTTATCATTTGTCAGTGGAACGAGTATGACCCTGCTGCGCTGCCTCTCTCGAGGATACATGGTAGCCGTTCACGCCGCTGGGGTCTGACCCCTTGGAAACGAACCCAAAGTGGATCTGATAAGGTTGAGACCATGAAACCACTCTCTCCCTCGGACCAGGCTCGGCTCGAAAGCATCTTTCGCAACATCGAAGACGAATCCAAAACATTTGTCGGCTATCCTTGCACGACGATTTTCGACTACTCCGAACTCTACCCATTTCTCCAGTTTCCGATCAATAACGTTGGGGATCCCTATACGCCCGGAACGTATCGGGTCAATACGAAAGAAATTGAACAAGAAGTGCTCGCCTGGTTCGCCGAATTGACCCACGCGGATCCCGTGTCGTTCTGGGGCTATGTTACCAACGGAGGCTCGGAAGGCAATCTGTATGGACTCTATCTTGCACGCGAGTTGATGCCGAACGGAATGGTCTACTATTGCGAGGAAACGCATTACAGCGTCAGCAAGAATCTTCGCATGTTGAAGATGCCTAGCATCATGATCCGAGCACTTCCGAACGGCGAGATTGATTATGATGATCTGCAAGAGACGATCCGTATCCATCGTCACCTACCGCCGATCATCTTCGCCAACATCGGTACGACGATGAAAGAGGCAATCGACGATATCGTTCGTATTCGCTCGATCCTCCAGGAAATGGCGATTCCGCGGTCGTACATTCATTGCGATGCGGCACTCAGTGGCATGATCCTTCCTTTTGTGCAGGACCCTCCGGACTTGGACTTCGGCGCGGGAATCGATAGCCTTGCGATCAGCGGACATAAATTCATCGGGTCTCCGATTCCGTGTGGCATTGCGTTGGCCAAAAAAGACAATGTCGACCGAATCGCAAGATCAATCGAGTATGTCGGTACGCTTGACACCACGGTAACCGGCTCGCGAAACGGCATTACGCCACTTTTTCTTTGGTACGCGATCCGGCGTTGGGG